>NZ_PUUH01000003.1:0-30321 GCF_002968355.1 Spiroplasma sp. ChiS
TGTTATAAAATTGCCGGATATGATGAAATTAATATTTTGTTATAAAATTGCCGGATATGATGAAATTAATATTTTTAATAAAGAAATGGAATACTTAATCACAATAGATAAAAAAGATAACACTGTATCAATAAATAATTACATAGAAAAATTAAAAAAGGAACTGGAATTCTTGGAGCTTATATTAAAGGAGAATAAATAATATGTGAAAAGATGAAGATGGCAAAGTTTACACAGAAGAAGAAATAATGTTAATCAGAAAAGAATAGATTGAGCAGTTAATGTTATAAATGATAAACTCCGACCGTGTTTAAATTGAATAAGTGCAAAAGAAATTTTTTTACAGAATATTTAAAGAAATTTATTAATTAAAATTTAATAAATGCTTTTTTAGTATGATTAAATATGCTTAAATTAAGTTATATTTATAAAATATTTTATTTTTTTTAAAGTTGCATTTGTTAAAAATGATGTTATCATCAAATTAACAAGAAGCAAAAATTACTGCTTGCATTTACAGGATTCCATATGTTAGATTAGGATATAAATTAGAGTCTAAAATTCATGCTGGAACATTTCAAAAACAAGCGCTTCCTATAATTGACGATAAATAACTTAGGGTAACAAATAACTAATAATATTTAAAAATTTGTCACTACGAACAACACCAATTGGAAAAAATAATCCAGATAAAAAAGCAAATAGTAAAAAAAATAAAATTGCTATTACTAAAATAATCTTCAAGTCATTTGAACAAAGCACAATTAAAATACCAATTAAAGATGATAAAAATGAGGCTAATATAATTGCTCAAAATAAAGCAAGTCAATTAATTCATTCAATATGAATTCCTTCACCATAACTAAAAAAAGCAATTAAAAATAATCAAATTGAACCAATTAAATTAGTAATTAAACTAATTATAATTAAAACTAAAATTAATTGATAAATTGAAGCTTTTAACAAATACAATTGCCGTGCAAAAGTAGTTTTTCGAAATTCATAAAAAGCAATTGCTAAGTCAATAATACCGTTAAGAACCCCCACTAATAAAATTGACCCTGGCAATGATAAATAACTAGCATTACTATTAAACATATTAGTAACACGAATGCTAATAAAATATAAAATAATTGGTAAAAATAATGTTACTAAATAAATATGTTATGATGTAAAATAATATTTGCTAACAACACGTAATAATGGTAAGTTCATCCTTGCTCCTTAATTTTTAAGCACTAATAATAATTTCTATTTTAACATCGTGTTCTTCAACCGATAATGGGGTCGGCACTAATTGTTCAATAAATGCTAACCCAATAACAAGATGATGATAATTTTTTAAAAACCGATCATAATAACCTTTCCCATATCCTAACCGAAAATTATTTTGATCAAAAGCAACAATTGGAACAACAAGAACATCAATTTTTTCTGCATTAATTATTGGCAATGAATTTAATGGTTCATAAAGGTTAAAGCGTAAATTAAATTCTAAATCAGTTGTTAAATTGGTAATATGATAAAATTTTAAATTATTCCCATCAATTCGTGGCAATAAAACATTAACTTTTAACGCGAATAATTGCTTAATAATAAGAAGAGTATTAACTTCATTTTTAATTGAATAATAAAGAGCAATCGTTTTACTATTTTGCACACCTGGATGTTGAAAAAAAGTATCAAAAATCTTAGTTTCTTTTTGCTGTCGTAACTCAGATGAAATCTTACTTCTTGCAAATAATTTTTCTTGTCGAATTTCTTGTTTACCACGAGTTATCACTAACCAACACTACCTTCCATATCCATTTTAATTAACTGATTTAATTCAACTGCATATTCCATTGGTAATTCTCTTGTAAATGGTTCTAAAAATCCCATAATAATCATTTCCAAAGCTTCTTGTTCTGATAAGCCACGACTTTGTAAATAAAACAATTGTTCTTCAGAAACTTTACTTACTGTTGCTTCATGTTCAATTTGTGATTCATTATTATAAACTTTATTCTGGGGAATTGTATCAGAATGTGATTTTCCATCTAAAATTAGAGTATCACATTCAACCCTGGCTTTTGAATACTGTGCCTTTGGTCCAATATGAACTAATCCACGATAGTTTGCTGTTCCTCCGTTAAAAGTCATTGATTTAGAAATAATTTTAGAAGAAGTATTTTTTCCCAAATGAATCATTTTTGAACCAGCATCTTGAATAACATTTTCTTTTGCTACCGCAATTGAAATACATTGCCCTTTACTATTATTTCCTTTTAAAATAACACTTGGATACTTCATATTAATTTTTGAGCCAATATTGCCATCAATTCATTCCATTTGACCGTTTTCATCAACAATGCTACGCTTTGTTACTAAATTTAAAACATTATCACTCCAGTTTTGAACAGTTGTATAACGCATTTTTGCATTTTTTCCCACAAAAATTTCAACAATAGCAGCATGCAAAGAATCACGAGCATAAATTGGTGCTGTACATCCTTCAATATAATGTAATTCTGCATCATCATCAACAATAATTAATGTACGTTCAAACTGGCCACTATTCTGATAATTAATCCGGAAATAAGCTTGCAATGGTTTTTCTAATTTAACTCCTTTTGGAACATAAATAAATGACCCGCCTGATCAAACAGCACCATTTAAAGCAGCATATTTATTATCTGTATTTGGTACTAATGTACCAAAATATTTTTTAAATAACTCCGGATGCTCACGTAATGCCGTATCACAATCTAAAAAAATAATTCCTTTTTCTTCAACTTCTTTTAGCATACTACCATAAACTGGTTCACTATCATATTGAGCCTTAATTCCAGCTAAATATTCACGTTCTCCTTCTGGTAAACCTAACCGGTCAAAAGTTTTTTTAATTTTTTCAGGAACCTCATCTCATTTTGTTGCAATATGTTCTGTTGGTTTAATATAATAAATATATTCATCAAAATCCATAAACTCTAGATTTGGTCCTCAACTTGGGTTTTTTATTTTTAAAAAATTAAAATATGACTGTATCCGATATTCTCGCATTCAATCTGGTTCATTTTTATGATCTGAAATTTCATTAATAATTGTTTCATTAAGGCCTTTCCCAGTATTATAGTAGGAAATATCTCCATCATTAAAACCATATTTATAACTAGAAATTTCTTTAATTTCTTTTTCTTGCTTTAATTTTGGCATTAAAGAATCCCCCTCCTTTGGCATTAATTATCATTTACTTTTAATAAATCTAATAATAATGTTTGAAAACCAGTAACACCAATTGTCGCACATTTAATTCGATTAGGTTGTTTTGCAATATTAATAAAAGCAATTAAATCATTTAACTTGTTTTCATCATATGGCTGGTCAAAAACCATCGCTAAATAATTTTCAATAATTGCTAAACCATCCTTAATTGCTTTTCCTTCCAGTTCTTGTGCCATAATATCACTTGATGCTGTTGAAATTGCACAACCAACGCCATCAAACCGAGCACTTATAATTTTATTTCTTTCAATCATTAATTCTAAATAAATATCATCAATACAAGATTCAGAAGCTTGATGGATTGAATAAACTGTTGGTTTTTTTGTTAATCCTTTGTATTGTGGTTCTGAATAATGGTCCATAATAATTTGTCGTAAAAACATTGGATCATTTTTATTAAATTCCATTTAAACCAACCTTCCTAAAAAATCTTTTTCATTTGCAAGTGCCGAGACCAACAAATCAATATCTTCATAACTATTGTAAATTGAAAAACTAACTCTAATTGTATTTTTCTCTGGAATAACAGTACCAATTAACCGGGCACAATGATCACCACTACGAACAGTAATATTATTCCGACTTCCTAAATGCATTGTAACATCCTGGCAGAAAACATTTTTAATGTTAAAAACTAATGTTGGTCCTTTGCTATCAGCATTATAAATTATTGCTTTATCTTTTAATTTTTTATGAAACTGTTGAATTGCATATTGTTTTAACTGATGATTATATTTAATAATTTCTGTTAAAGTAAGACTATTAACAAAATCAATTGCTGCTCCAAAGCCAAAAATATCAGCAATATTAGCTGAACCTGCTTCCAGTCGGTCTGGTAATTTTTTTAAACTATAATCTAAACTATTACTATCAATTTGAGCATTCATACCGCCACCAACAATTAAAGGTTGTAATTGTAATAATAATTCTTCTTTTCCTCATAAAATCCCAATTCCAGTTGGGCCAAAAATTTTATGTGCTGAAAAAGTAATAAAATCAGCATTTCACTTTTGAACATCAGTTGGCATATGAATAACACCTTGTGCACAATCAATTACAACAATTATTGTTGGATTAATTTTTTTAATCATTGCAACAATTGACGTTGGATCATTTTCATATCCTAAAATATTTGGCACATTAGCAAAAGAAACAATCTTTGTTTTAGCAGT
Organism: Spiroplasma sp. ChiS; assembly: GCF_002968355.1. Classification (NCBI taxonomy): domain Bacteria; kingdom Bacillati; phylum Mycoplasmatota; class Mollicutes; order Entomoplasmatales; family Spiroplasmataceae; genus Spiroplasma; species Spiroplasma sp. ChiS. Next base: position 4,437 of record NZ_PUUH01000003.1, read on the forward strand.
AATGAATGTTGCTAATTGTTTTAAATCAATTTGAAAATTTATTTCTGGTAAAAACTTAACAATTGCTTTTTTTTCTTGTGCCAATCGATATCACGGTAAAATATTTGCGCCATGTTCTTGTTTTGTAATTAGGATTTCATCACCTGTCGTAATCTTTGAACTTAAACCATATGCAATTTGGTTTAATCCATATGTTGCTCCGGGAACAAAAATAATCTCCGATTTTTTTTTGGCATTAATAAAATGCTGAAGTTTCTGACGAACAAGTTCATATTGAATATTTGTTTTATATCCTAAATCACTATCAGTATTATGCGGATTAGTTCCATAGTTCGTATAGTAATCATTAATAGCATTAATAACAAATTGTGGTTTCAAAGTAGTAGCAGCACTATCAAAATAAATTTGCTCAGAATTATTTTTAAAAAAAGGAAATTGTTTTTTAATTTCTCTATAATCAATCATCGTTATTCTCCAATTTCTTTATCGATTTCATCAATAATATTTTTTTGTAATTCTTCATCCTCAATTGCATCAATTACATTTTTAAAATAACCCATACAAATTAATTTTCGAGCCTGAGTTATTGTCAAGCCTCTTGTTCGTAAATAAAAGATTTGCTCTGGGTCAAGCATCCCAACCGCATTAGCATGACTTGCTTTAATATCATTTTCATCAATTAACAAAATCGGATTAGAAATTGCTTTTGAAGTTTTATCAAAAACTAGTAATCGTAATTCTTGATGTGCTTCTGATTTACTCATTGTTTTTTCAATATGACTAGTACACTTAACAGTTTGTAATGAATTATCTTTTGCAATTGAGTAAGTTTTAATTTTGCTTTCCGTTGTTGGGGCTAAATGATGAGCATAAATAATTGCATTTTTATGATAATCATGCGTTGATAAACTTGCCAAATAATATTTAATAGCACTACGTTTACCCTGCAAATTGAAGGTAACATTTTCGCTAATACTACTATTAACAATATTTAAGTGATAAGTATTAACTTGCGCTTTTTCTAATAAGTTATAAAAAAGATTAGCTATTTGTTCACATTCACGATTTTTGTAAATATTAATAATATTAATTTGACTATTAGCCGGAATATTATAGTTAATTGTTACTTCTGAAGTTAAATTTAAAAAAAACAAAAAAGTTTTATTAACAAGATTAGTAGTAAAATTAATATTAATAACTTCACCAACTTTATTATTCGTAAAGGTTAATTCGGGTGTTGTTGCATCAATAGTAAAATTATCACCAATAAGTTCTCGTTCTTTCATTCAAACTTGCATTTTTACTTCCCTTTTTGTGCAGCGCACCCAATTCCCGCTAAAGGTTTGATACCACTTTGTTTATTTTCTACTGTTAAATCTAATTCTTGTAATAATCATTCGTATCCTTCTTCATTAATTTTTTTAACTAAATTATAATCTCCACTTTTAACAATTTTACCCTTAACAATAACATGAGCATGCGTTGGTTGCACTAAATTAAAAAAGCGATCATAATGTGACACAATAATTGCAGCAAAATTTTTATTTCGCATTTTATTTAATTCAGTACTAACAACATTTAAAGCATCAACATCTAAGCCTGAATCAATTTCATCAATTAAAGCTAAAGATGGTTTTAATAAATTTAATTGTAAAATCTCATTTTTTTTCTTTTCGCCCCCCGAAAAACCAGTATTTAAATAACGGCGAATCATACTATCATCAATTTTTAAGTTCTTAATATTGCGATTAATATCCTGATATAATTCTGGTAATTTGATTGGTGAATCACGGTGAGAGTTAATAATTGCTTTTAAAAAATCTAAATTTAAAACTCCAGAAATTTCAACTGGTGATTGCATTGCAAAAAAAATTCCCATTTTACTTCGTTCATCAACTGTTTTGTCTAAAATGCTTTGACCATTAATTAAAATATCCCCACTTTCAAGGGTATAACTAGGATGTCCCATAATTGTTGATAATAAAGTTGATTTTCCATTTCCATTAGGTCCCATTAAAGCATGAATTTCATTAATATTAACAGTTAAATTTAAACCATTTAAAATAATGTCATTATCGGCAGAAACAAATAGATCTTTAATTTCAATTTTTTTCACTTTGACCCCTCCTTTGAAATATGTATTATACTAATCCAGAAGTAAAATTATCTTTATTTTTTAATAATAAAGTCTACTTTTATTGTACAATAAAAGTAGACTTTATTATATTTTTTTAATAGAATGTAGTTAGTATTTTTTAACAAAAAGTACAAAAATAAAAGTCAAAAGGAAGGATGAACTAAAATGAAAAAACTTTTATCATCACTGAGCAGTATGATATTAGTGGGCGCAACCGCATTTGGAACGGCGGCTTGTAGTACTAAAGAAAAAAATAATCAACATAAAGATGAAAATGGTGACAGCATCTGAGCATGAATTCCAGGAATTTTTGGTGGGAAAAAAATCACTTCTCCTGACATTTGAAGTGTCTTAGAAAATCCATTTGTAAATGCCGGAAATGGAAAATGAACAAATGATCCAACCCAATGAGATGGCGCAACAAGAATTAAGATGTCAGTTCAATTAATGCAAATTTTAAGCGTTGCAATTTTAGCGAACCCTTATAAATTTTTTGGAACAGATAAAACTACAATTGGTGATATTGCCGATTATAAAAATTTAAAAGACATTTTAAAAAAACAATGACAATTATTAGTCACAAACACAGATAATACTGTTGAGAAAAAGAAACAAAGTTTTAAAGATAGTGATAAAAAAAATTGAGAAAAAAAATATCATGATTTTTTAGATGCAAACTATAAAGATATCAATGGTGCAAGTGGCAGCAAAAAATATGAAATTGAAGAACAAAATTATAAAGCTGCTATTATGACAACTGGTGCTGATGGTGGAATTAGTGCATCACAAATGTTAACTAATGTTTTATTAAATAATAATATGCGTGTGTATAGACAAAATAATACTGAAAGTGCAGTTAAGATTTTAGAAAATTTTGCTAGTTTCCTTAAAAACGGAAATAAAGCAGAAGATTGAAATATTAACAATCAAAATTTACGTACTCAATTAGCACTAGCTTTTAGTTGAGATCAAAATAATAAACAATTTATTGATAATTTATCAAGCTTAACAATTGAGGAAATTAATACTCATATTACGACAATCGCAACAGATTTAAAAACTTTTAATTATGACATTAATAAATATATGAGTAATAATCATCCACCAGTTGCAACACCTATTTTTGAAAATCCATCTAAGACACCAGTTGGTACACCTCAATTAAGTGAAACATATGATGTTGGGCAACTATCATTATTTCAAAAATATATGATTGAAAAATGATTCCAAAATGAAAAACCTTTAGCAATTTCAACAATAACTTATGCCTTTAAATCAGGAGCAACACCAACTGATACTGGTTTCACAGCAGATACTTTTGATGAAACAACAAAGACACAAATTAAAAAAGATTTAGGAACTTTAGCCTCAGCTAAAAATTGAGAAGAATTTACTACTAACAGTGAAGGCACAGTTACTCCATCAACAGATTTATTAACTTTAAATACACAAGCTGATTCTGTTAAATCAAATATTTTAAAATCAAGTGTTTATAATAGCATTAATGCACCTGGTGAAGCTGCACCTACTGATATAAATGATGTCGTAAATAAAATTAGTCGTAAAAATCCAACCGATCCAATTAGTGCTAACTGAAAAATTGGTACTACTAATGATATTGTTATTAGTTTCTTTGATACAAATGGTTTAAATTTAGTCCATATTGATGGCCACGAATATTTACAGGATGCTGACCCATCATCATACAATAGTTATGATACTAATTGACAATTTAAAAGTTTAAATTATTCAAGTAATTTTTATAGTTCATTGGAAGATAAATCAGAGATCATGACAGTTGACAAATCAAAACAAAAGATGAATACACAATTTAGTAATGCTCAATACTTATGATATTTAGTAAATCGTAGTTTAGTAAATAGTAGTAATAACAGTAAAATAAAATTTAATGTTTTAAATGAAGTTAAAAAATATGCTACATTAAGTTCAAGTTCTGGCTCAGCTGATGATAAAACATGATGATTCTGAATTTATGACTTTTTCAGTAATTTTAATAATAAAATCTTAACAAATGGTGCCGGACCTCAAGAATGATTAAAAAAATTTCTTACTTTTAAAGATTTAGAAGGACACGCCACAAATCATGATTGATTTATTTCAATTATTAATGCAATGTCAACTAATTTAGCAGGAGGCGCTGTCCAACGTTTATACAGTAGTTTTGAAACAGAAAATAAAACAATTGAAAAGTATAAAATGGGAGGGCCAGCGGCTAAAATTGACCCAAAAACTATTGTTGAAAAAATTAGTACCGCAAAAATATGGCATGAAGAAATTGGTCTAAATTACGCAGAATCAATTATTTCAATAAAAACTCCATTCTGAGTACATCAATTTCCTCCTGTAACAACAAATCCAACAAAATATTATTATAAATCAGGAGGTAAATGATAATGAAAAAAATAATAAGTATTTTAGGGGCAATGTCTATTCTTTCTTCGACTGGCACAAGTCTTTATGCCTGTGCAAAAAAAGATTTTGAAAGATTTACTGATCCTGCTATTGCTGATGAAGTTAAACGTTGAATTATTGCTCAAATTAATTCAGAAAATGAATCAAATGTTGTCAAATATTCATTTAATGACATTTTCACTAAAGCAACACTAAAAGAAATGACTACAAGATTATTGGATACTAATATTTCAAAGTTTTTCTATGCATCAGAAGAAGCAACAAGAGCACGATATACTGGAGTAATAATTGATGTTAACCAACCTGATTCATTATTAATAAAACAATTTATTAATTTTGTTGAACAAGTTGCACTTGATAATTTAAGTACAAAATATTCTACTGGAATTTCTAATTCAACACCATTAGAAACAACAATTGCAGGACAAGGATATGCACCTGATTATCAATCAGAAGGTTGGTATGTTGGTGGTAGTCAATCATATTTCTGAAAAGGAACAGGTAAACCAAATTATATGCAATCAAGAAAAGAGCAAGAGGAAGCTAATTTCGAAATTAAAAGTAAAAGTGCTGGAGCTAATTATACGGACTTTAATGCAATGTCAGAAGATGATAAAAAAGCTGCATTAAAAACTCGCTTTAAAGATTATTATACGCATGTTGAAGTACCAGCAGTGATTGATAAAATTATTACTGCAACATACTTACATCAAAATGAGATTAAGCGCTATGGTAGTGGCGATAATAGTTCAATTTATTTAAATCGAAATAGTGCACTATTTAATGCCCTTCAATCATGAGATACAATTAGTGGAGCACGATGAAAATCATATATTAAAATGGTTTGAGAATTAAAACTAGATAAGGAAGGATTAGACAAATTATTTGCGGATAAAGGACCATTAGCAAATGTTGAAAAATTAAATTCTGATTTAACTAATAATCAAAACATTTTAATGCAAATACTTAAAAATATGTTTAATGCGAAAAAAGATAATATCTTTAATAATATGATTAAAGACGGAATTGACCCAATCTTTGGAATTAGTGGTTTTAAAGGATTTGTTGGAATTGATAAAAATAAAAACCCAAATGATATTTTTACAACTTTAAACAATGCTGATGCATATAAACAAAAAGTTATTGACACAGCAACACCAGGTATTATAAAATCAGGTGAAGGAACAGACCCTTCAAGTTATCAATTCTTAGACACCAATAAAAGATATGGGTCATTTGTCTTAACATTACCAATTTATGCCGTTGATTTAATGAAAAATATGAACATTAATTATAAAAATGATAATAAAAATAATAAAGAATTATCATTAACTTGATATGGGTCAGGAGGAACACCAACTGATTTAGATCAAGCCTGATTAGCACAGCAAGGTGGAATTAAGCGTTCATTATCATGATTATATAATAAAAAAGGTTATTTAGGAACATACGATGAAAATGGTCAACCTCTTTATAATGATAATGGAACACCAGTTGATATTACAAAAAACATTAAAGGTCAAATCCTAAAATGAATTGAATATACTTTTGCAAAACAACAAAATTTACAAACAGCAGCAAAAACAAGATTATATTCTTTAGTCTTTGCTAATAATCCAGAAAATGTTTATTCACAAACTTTATATGATGCAATTGGATCATATATTATTAAAGAAGATTAAAAATCTTCTTTTTTATCTTAAAAATGGTTTAATTAATAAACCATAGTAGTTATTTGTTATAATTAATTATATAAGGAGCTGAAATTAATATGAACGAAAACAATTGCATTTTTTGTAAAATTATTGCACAGAATATACCAAGTAAAAAAATTTATGAAAATAACTTAGTTTATGCTTTTTTAGATGCCTTCCCTAACAGTGATGGTCATACCTTGGTTATTCCAAAAAAACATTTTGAATATTATAGTGTTACTGATGATGAATATTTAGCAGAAGTTGCTAAAGTTGGAAAAATAATTGCACAAAAAATGTATCCAGCATTAAGCCCTGTCGGAATTAATTATGTTAGCAATGAAAAAAGTGAAGCTTTTCAAAAAGTTTTTCATTATCATCTTCATATTATTCCAAAATATCAAAAAGATGAAGGCTATAACTTTAAGATTAATGTTGATAAAGAAAAATTACGTGATTTAGCAGAAATTCAACAAATATTAACCTTAAAATAAAAAAAGTATTTTGTTTATAAATACTTTTTTTATTTTCTACTATCTAAAAAATCATAAATCGCTTGATAATTTGGTTCATTTCCAACTGGATTAACAATCTCAAGATATTCTACAATATTATCTTGGTTTAAAATAAGAACTGCACGTGGCAAAATTTGCAAAGCAGTAAAAACTAATCCTGTCTTTGTACCAAAATCACGATAATTATAATCTGACACTAAAAAATGTGCTTCATCTCTAAAAGATTCACAACATCTTTCTTGTGCAAATGGTAAATCACGTGAAACTGTAATTAATCGTGCATTAAGATAATCTTTCATATTTTTGTTAAATTTAACAGTTTGCGTATAACAAACACTTGTATCAATGCTTGGAATTACTGATATAACTTTATATTGTGTTTTAATATCACTAAGATGAAAATCAGTCATATCAGCATTAGTTCCTTTAAAATCTAATTTATCGCCAACTTTAATAATATCTTGGGGCAAATGCGAAAATACATCCCCATTTAATTTAAATGCTCCCATTTTTATGGCCTCCTCTTTTTTAATTTTTTCTTCATTATCAATGAGATGAGCTCCATCTCCGTTAATAATCATACTATTATTTTTAGTTACAGTAAATTCTGCTTCAATAATATTTTGTTCAAAATAATCATTATTTTGATAAACATCGCTTAGTTTAATCACACGTTGGTTTGTAGAACCAATTAATCGTCGTTTTTTATCTAATTTTTCAATAATAAATGGTCCATCAATTAAAATATCAATTTTATCTAAAATTGCTGGATGCTTTTCTTGCAATAGTTCATATAAAAAACCAGAAAAAACAATTACTGTTAAATTATTTGCTTGACATAAAGTGACTAGTTTTAATAGTGCTCGTGGCTGAATAAATGGTTCTCCCCCTAAAATAGTAATCCCTTCAATTTGAAACCGCTCTTTGGCATCTATAATTGCCTGAAAAAGGGCATTCACTTCCATTATATTCCGATTAATGAGGGGAATCATTTCCTGATTACTACATCCTTTGCAATTAATAATACATCCTTGCATTCATAATGCGAATCGTTTGCCTGGTCCTTCAATCGTTGTAAAAGAAACAAACCGATTAAAATTAATTAAATTACTCATTTTTTATTTAAAACAATATTCAATTTGATGACCATTTACTTGCGCCAATATTGTTTCTCCAGCTTTAAATTTAGTTTGATTTGCAAAAATAAAAGAACTCAATCCATCAACAACATGCTTTTCAATACTATTTAATAAATCACGACCGCCTTTTTTATCATCAGCATCCTGAATAATAATTGGTAAAATTTGTGGTAAATCAATAAATTCTAATTTAATCTTATATTTTTCTCAAACAGCTGTTTGAATTGGCTGTAATTTTTGCATAATTAATTTTGCTTTGAAATTAATATCCTTAATAAAATTAAATGGAATAATATTGTTTCCAATTCGCCCTAATAATTCTGGTCGTTTTAATTCAGTTCGAAAATGATCCGATACTTTTTGAATAAATTGCTTTTCAACTTCTAAAAATGATAAATTATCATCAACTTCACTTGCACCAATATTTGAAGTAAAAATAATAAACGAATCAGAAAAAGCAACAGTTTGACCTTTGTTGTCAGTTAAACGACCATCTTCTAAAATTTGTAAAAATTTATCTAAAATTCGTGGATGAGATTTTTCAATTTCATCAAATAAGAGAACACTAAACGGTTTTTCTTTAATTGCATTTGTTAATTGTCCACCTTCTTCATATCCAACATAGCCTGGCGGTGCACCAATTAATTTTTGATCGCTTGCTTCTTGGTTATATTCTGACATATCAAACCGAATACAATTTTTTTCATCACCAAATAAAAATTTGGCCAATGCTTTTGCTAATTCGGTTTTTCCTACTCCAGTTGGCCCAACAAAAAACAACGTACCTTTTGGCTTTGTTCGCTTTGATGAATATTGCACACCTGATAATCCAGTAAAAGCTTTATAAACAACATTTTTTACTTTTTCAATGGCATGATCTTGACCAATAACTCGTTTTTTTAATTCTTTTTCAATAGTTGCTAATTTTTCATAATTCATTTCTTCTCATGGTGAAACTTTATCCCCATATTGATAAGAATTTAGTAACTTTTCAAATGGTAACCGTTCTGAAATATTATTTGAGAATTTAATTAATTGATAAACTTCTTTCAAAGTTCATCCTTCCATCGTATCATAAATATCTTGTAATTTTAAAATATCAGTATTTAAATCTTCGGTAATTTTAAAAAAATTCTTATTAGTTAAAATAAACTTTTCTCGTTCTTCACGATTTGGTTTTGTTAAAGTAATTGTTATTACATCTGGATTATGCAAATAAAATGATGTTGGCAATTTTCCAACACTATTAGTAATAAAAATAATAGCTGTATCAAAATCAATTATTTCTGATTGATCAAATTTTTTATCTCGAAAAGCTTTACTTAATGAAATTAAATTAACACGTTCTTCTTCGCTCAAAGTTTGTTCATTAGAAAATAAATAATCAGAAAAATCAGCAATAAAAGCAACTTTTTTAGAACTTGCAACTAACATATTACGACGAACAATAGCAAAAAATTCTGCTAATGTTGGAAACTGCCCCGTTGGACCACTTTTTTGTTCATTTGCATTTTTAATTACTTCTTGGCCAAAATCATATGCTTCCCCTTCTTTACTTTTCTGTTGTGTTTTTGCTGTTAATGTTAAATTTTTCAGATTTCCTCCGCTTAAACCATCAATCCGGTCTCACATAAAAATATCATTAAAACCCTTTTCTCTTAATAACCCAAATAATCGGTCTTTTAAACCAACATAGCCATTATTTGCTTGATAAATATCATTAACATTGCCTTCAAGAATAACACATCGTTTAATTCCAATTTGGTTTTTTAACTTATCTAAATTACTTTTTACACTCATTTATAGCCACCTCTAACTATTTCTTTAATTATAATGTTTTTTAACCCAAAAATGTTAATTATTTCTTTTTTGATTTACTATCAATTTGAGCCTTTGCCTGATTCATAATTTTATTAGGATTTAAATAAGATTTTTTCATTTCTTTTGATAAAGAAACATCATACATTGATAAATCATTAATAAACGGTTGTTCATCAGTATCATGCGCATGACCTTCATAACCTTCAAATTTATATGTAAATCGCCCATCTAAATATACTTTAAAAATTGCTTCTTCTCCTGTTACTTTCTTTGCATAAACAATAACTAAACTATCTTCATTTTCTTTCGTAATACGAATATCATTACTATCAACAATAAAACCACGTTTTTGAATCGCTTGTAAAATTGATGTAATAGCATGTTTCCGCGCTGATTCATCTAATTGTTTATTAATAATTTTATTTTGTAATGCTAAAGCTTTTTCATTTAAAACAGTGATATCAGTTGTCAAAATTTGACCAAATTCTTCTAATGCTGGAGTTAATTCTGTATTAACAAATTTATCATCACTAATTTGTTTTTTAAAACTACTAAGATATTGTTTTTTCAAAAAATCAGGTGAAGTATGATAATTTTTAACTTCTGTTTGAACAAGTTCAGAAATAGTCTCTGGTTTTAAATTACTGAAGTGATTCTTATTTGTTTTAAAAAAATTCATAATAAAAGCTTTTGATTCATTATCATCAAACATTGCTATTAATTCATGTTCTAATTGTTGATAATTTAAATTAATCCGGTTTTTTAAATTAACTAACCGTTGTTTTGTTTCATCTTCAATTACTTTTATTTTCAAGACTGCAATTTTTTGTTGAATTTCTGCTAAACGAAGGCTTTTTTGTTCTAAGAAAAAATTAACCCTCTTTGCTAATTCTAATTCAACATGTTCAACTTTAGTAAATTCTTTCACCAACGGATTATTTTCTAAATTAACTAAAATTTGATCTAACTCAACTAAATATTGTTCAATTTGTTGACAATTTAATCCACTAGCATCAATTCCTTGTAATTGTTGTAGTAATAATTTTAAATTATTTTTAACAAAATTAATATTTAAATTTAATCGCTCAATCTTTTTTTGGTAATTATACATTACTTGTTCAACACTCATACTCATTATATTAACACCTCTTCTAATTCAAGTTTTAATTTTTTTAAAGCATCGCGATTTTTATTATCATTGTGTTCATTTCGTGCTTTTTCACAATATAAATATAATGTTAATTCTTGATAAAGTTTCATAATTTGTTTATATTTATTTTTATCAAAAACATCTTTTAAAACAAATAATTTTTCGTTAATATGTTGTATAAATTGATGTTTTGTTTTTAAAAGCGGAGTAATTTTTTCTTCCATTAAATTTATTAAATATAATGCTGCTTTATCAAAAGAACATAAATTGAGATATTCTTGAAATTTGCTTTCGGAATTAAACATATTTTTAAATTTAATTGCCTTATATTTTATTTCTAATTGTGATAAAGAATAAAGTAATTGGATTATTAATTCATTACTATTGTTAATATTTTTGCAACGTTCTATAATAACCTCAACTTTATCTCATATTTCTTGCCAATGTCGTTGTAAACCACTTGTTTCTCGCTTTTTCATTTCTTTACAATATTTAATATATTCTTCAGCATAACTATACAAATTAATTAATAAAGTGTTACTTTTCCCCAATGTTGCTGTTGTTACTGCTTCAAATAATTCACGGTGTAAATCATTATTATTAATTGCAAAAAGAAATTTATCTAAAATTGCAAACAGATTTTGATTTCAAATTTTTTCAATAATTGATGAATTTGCAATATTAGTCAATGTTAATAATTGGTTTAAAGAAACATCATTTTTGTCATCAAGTTCTTGTAACATATTTAAAACTTCTTTATTTGATAATAAATTATTATTAGTTAATACTTGATAAGCTTTGATAATATTTTTTTGCAATTTTGATTGTTGTTTCATTAACATAATTAAAGTTTTATGCATTTTATTAAAATAATTTGGTTTTAAGTTTAAATTACTTAAAATTTGTTCAGATTGATATAAAACATTAACTTTATTATGAAAATCACTTATGGACATACTTTTTAATATATTATCAAAAGCTTCTTCACTATTATTTAAAATATCAATTAAATAGCAATAAATAAAAAGATTTTCAATTTGATTATTATGAATTATTTCATAAATATTTGCTTGTTCATTATTTATTAAACTTTTTAATCCATCTAAAATTTTTTTAAATAACATCTGACTATATTTCGGAAGAAATTTTTGTGCTGTTATAATATTACGATCTAGCATAATAAGTTCTGTTGGTTGTAATACATAAAGCTCCGTGTCATTTTTATCATTAATGAATAAAACTAAAAAATTATCATTAATTGATAAAACCTCAGTAGTTAAATAAAAAATTGGCATTGGACCATTTAAATTAGGCATTGTAGTTGCCTGCTCAGCATTAACAAAAATAATACAACTAATATTATTATCATAATAATATTTATTAGCTAAGACTGCCTTTGGTTTAACACTTGCTGCATTAATAATTACAATTTTTGGATTTACTAGCCTAGAAGTAATATAACGCGGATCTTGCTGATAATCACTTTCTAATATATTTGTTGCTACTTTTTGAAGATTTAAATTAAAATTATCTGTTAAAGTTTTGGTCATCTCAGTTAAAAAATAATCAACAATTTTTGTTTTTAAATTAACATTATCCTCAATAATTTGTTGCAATTGTTGGTCATTACCAATTTGAATTTTAATATCTTTAAAAGTAGTTAAGGATAGTATAACTWCTTTTTCTTCATAAACATCAATTAATAAATTGTTAATTTGATTACTTTTTTGATTACTATTATAGTAGATTTCTTGTTTTTTAGTGCGAATTAAAGTAAATGTTGTATCATCATTAAAAATATTATTTTTATTAATATTTAGCTTATACTTTTCTAACAAATGAAATAAATCTTCACCAGTAATAATTGGCTCTTGTTCTGGGATAATAATTAAATCGTTGTTATTTTTTTCTAATAAAGATAATTGTTCGTTATTTATGTATTTTTCACCCGAAAAAATATTAAAATCAAAATTAATAACTGCTTCACGATTACTATTTTTACTTAATAAGTAACCCTGTTCTAATGCCATTAAGACTTCTTTTGAAATGTAAAAAATGCCAATTGGCCGATCAATTCAATCTTGTTCAGCAGAACTATTTGCTAAATAATTTAATGATGTTTGCTTATTAATTTCAATAATATTTTCTTTTTCAATTAAGTCCTTTAAACATTCTGCATAAATTTTAAAATTAAAAATTTGTAATTCATTATGTAAAATATCAGCTAATGATTTTTCTTTATTAGGGTAATTAGTAACAGCATTTAAAATTAAATATTGAAAAAAAGCTAGTTTTTTTGGCGTTTGATAACTAACTATTGCTTTTAATTTTTTCCAGTTTTTATAAACTTTTACCATTCCTAATTTCATGTTTTTACCTCTAATTCTTATTATAATAAATCTTTTGCCCTCCAAACAAGACCATAACTGTCAATAATTCGTAAAATTTCATAATATGCTTTGATTGTTTTTGTAATATTTGGGTTAGCAATTGTTGGAATTTCAACATCAATATTAGTAAAAAAACTAACTGCGCCAATAATAATTAACATATTTTTTGCTCTTGAAAATGCAACATTTAATCGTTCATATTTTTTAATAAATTCTTTATTAGCACTTAATTGATTATGCGGATTTCGGACTGTATTAACAATAACAATTTCTGTTTCTCGCCCTTGATAATCATCAACTGTTGAAACTTCTACTTTAATATTTTTAAATTTTAAACTATTAATCGCTTTTCGTAATTTTTTGACATGGAGACTATAAAAACTAATAACTGCAACTTTAGGCTGTTTTTTTAATTTAACAGTTAAATTATTATATCCTGCTTCAATTAATTCCAATGCTTTTATTGTTAAGTCAATTTCTAATCAATTAAAAAGACTCGTACTGCCACTTTCACCTTGTTCATAAACAAAATTCATATTAGTTTTATCTTTTGATGAATCAATTCAATAAATTGCTTTATTACTATCAAAAATTTTTAATCCCTCTTTATTTTCAACAGTAATATAATGTTGTTTTTCATTATTTTGATTAGTTTTATCACCTAATTGTAGTTGATTTTCATAAAAAAAATTTACAATTCGCATAATATCTTCATGACTACGATAATGATTAACTAAAATTTCTTTTACTGAATCATCACATTTTGAGATAATTTTTTTAAATAATGAATTAGTTACTAATTCTAAAAAATTATGGTAACTATAATTTTCATCATAAATTTCATTAATTAATGCAACATCTTCTTCTTGATATGGCATAATTGGTGGCAATTGCCGATAATCACCAACTAAAATAACAGTTTTACCATATACTAATGGCATAAAAATTTCCATTGGTGTCAACTTACTTACCTCATCAATAATGACAACATCAAAAGCAAATTTTTTAATATCAATATCAGAAATATTATAATCTCGTAAAATTTTATTTTTACTTTGTGCATATGATTGATTTGAAGTTGCAGTCATTGCAACAACATTAACACTATCTTGTAAAAATTGATTAGCATAACTAATTGTATCTCGTTCCATAGCCGACGTGAAATGATTAGTTTCAATATTCTCTTGTGTTAAAAAATCTGATATTTTATAATTTTTATTTAAAAAGGTAATCATATTATTTACAAAATTAAACTTTGTTGCTTTTTCTTGAAGCATAAAATTAAGGTCGTGTTCAATTTTATTAATTTCTTTATCAATTTCATTAATTGTTCCACTAATATCTTTTACTACTAAATTTAAATTAAAAATTGTATTAATACTATTAACAATATTTTCAACTTCAACTTTTAAAGCATTAATTTTATAATTTAATGTTCCCATTTCAATTTCTAAATAAGAAATTTCTTGTTCATATTTATTTTCATTAATTTCACTAATTTTGTTTTGAATAATAGCACTTTGTTCTTCATATTGCTGTAATAATTGCTCAAGATCATTTTTAAATGCTTCTTGTTCTTTTTGAAAAACAATGTTTTCTTGCTTCAATGTAAATTGATTTTTTAATTTTAAAATTTCACTTTGAACAACAGTTAACCTTTCCATTCAATCATCATCGCGTAATTCTTGACTAACTTGTTTTAACTCTGCTAATTCTATATCTTTATCCTTTAGTGCCTTATTATCAGTAGTAATTGTTAATAGCTTTTTGTATGTTTCTATTAATGAATATGACTCATCAATTTGAAATCCAAATTTCGCTTGCAATAATTTTCCAAAATGTTTGTTAAATAGTTGTACAAGATCAGGTGTTGAAGTGACAATTCCATCTCAATTAATATTACCTAAGAAATCTAATAGATTGCGAATATTATTAATATTAATTGTTAATTTTCGATCATCAGTTTGATATTGTAATTTTTGATTAATGATTATTTCTCGCTCAGCAACTAATGTATTTAACTTTTGAGTATAATGATTGTAATCATTAATTTCTTTTTCTAACATTTTCGCATTTGCTTTTAATTTTTGTAATTCATATTTTTGATTTTCATAATCATTTCCAATTCCAGTTCATTTTGTTAAATATTGTCGTAATAAATGAGCATAAATAAAACGATAATTATTAAAAATTAATTTATCCGGATTAAAATCATTAAAACGATTTTTTTTACGAACTGCTTCTCCTGTTAAGCGTAAAGGAACTAACAAAGGTGTTTTAACTAGTCTTGTTAAAACATTGTCAATTGCAACATGATTTTGTGAAGAAATTAAAACTTTTTTTCCTAATTTAGCATATTGATAAACTAATTCCGCAATAAATTCGGTTTTCCCTGTTCCTGGTGGTCCTTGCAATAGAAAAATATCTTGTGAGTTTAAAGCTTTTGCTATTGCTTTTTGTTGATTTCCATTTAAATTATTTGAAGCAAAAGTTAATTGTTTTTCCGTAATTAAGTTAGATTGTGTCTTTAACTTAATATCTTCAATATTAAAGATATAATTAATTAAGTAGGGATTTGCAACATCATTTTTACTAATCTTATCTAAAATAACATTACTACGTCGAAGTAAAGTTGAGTCTCCTTTGCCAATATAAGTTAAATAACCATAAGGAGGTATTATTTTATTTAATTCATTAAATGATATTTCATCCTCATTTTTTATTTCATAAAAACAATTAACAATTTGATACTGTTCTAATTGATTAATAGTTACTTTAATCGTTTCATGGTCAATGTCACTTTCTTGCTTAATATCATTTTCAATCATATATATTTTGATTATCTCTTTTTTAAAATCATAGTTATCTTTCTGTTGCATTTTTGTTTCAGGAATATTAACCGCTAAATCATAAATATCTGCTCCATCTTGAACATAACTTTCACTAAAATTAAAAGAAAATAGCGTTAATGGAACATCTTTTTGATATGTACGATTAATTTGTAAATTAGCGAGACTTAAATTATTTATTTTTTTTAAGATTGAATATTTATTTAAATTATCTAATAATAGTTCTAATTCTACAATAATTATTTCTTCAAATAAATTACCAATTGTTAAATTTTTATTAGTAAAATTTTTCTTATCAACATATCAAAAATTATGAGCTAAAAATCTTGTGTCATGCATCTTTTCCCCGATTGGAACTGTTTTTGGAATTTTAATATATTCTGTTAATTTTCGTTTTAAATATAAACAAGAATTATTACGCTTGTATTCTAAGTTTTGTTCTTGAAAGCGTAAGTATTGTAACCACCGTTCTTTTTCTTCAGCAAAAGATGAAGTTAAAAATTTCATATTTGCCATAACATTTGAATCAAAAATAGTTCGTAATTTTGCTTCATCAAGACGAAAATTATCAGCAACTTCAAGCACTACTCCTGTCGCTAATGTTTCAAATTCTTGCTTTTCCTTTTCCATTGCTGTTAAAAAAATATTTTTAACATTAACAATGCCAATTTCTGGGTCAATATCGCCTAGTATTGTTAATGATAAGTTTGAATCTAACATTTGATCCAGTAAAGTAATTGATTTAAAACGAATTAAAATATCATAAAGTTTTTTCTCTGACCCTTTTTTATCTTTCTTAATTTTTGCCTGATCATTAATTAAAGAAACAAAAAAATCAGCAATACAAATATTATGCTTTAAAAAAGTGTCTAATCCTTGAACTGTTGTAATATCTTTTAACCGAAGGTTTTTAACATCATCATCAGTAAATTTACTTTTTGGATTTGTTAAAAAATACAAATTTAATAATAAATTCTTATTATTAAATTTATTGCCCTGAATTGTAAATTCCATCAATGTCATTTGTTCACCCTCTTATCTACATAATAATTATACTAAACTTATATTAGATAACAAATTAAACCTACCAAATTAAAAAAGTACATTGCAAAGCAAAATGTACTTTTTTTGAAATCTATCTTTTTGAATATTGCGGTGCTCTTCTAGCCCCATGTAACCCATATTTTTTACGTTCTTTAATACGAGCATCACGAGTTAGCATGCCAGCATGTCTCAATAAAGTTTTATAATCTTGTGACGCTTCGACTAGGGCTCTTGCAATTCCTAATCTTGTTGCGCCAGCTTGTCCGGTAAAACCACCACCAGACACTTTAACACGAATATCAAATTCTGATTTTGAACCAGTAATCTCTAAAGGTTGTTCCAAATCTTGCACTAATGTTGCGTATGGGAAAAACTCTAATGCTGGTTTCCCATTAACAACAACATTTCCTTTACCAGGAGTCAATACAACTTGGGCAATAGAAGATTTTCTTCTTCCTGTACCGCGATATATAACTTCTTGTTTTTTTGCCATATTTTCTCCTTTTATTTATTAGTTAATTCTAATTTAATTGGTTGTTGTGCTTCATGTGGATGTTCATTACCAGCATAAACAAATAAATTACGGAATAATTTACTTCCTAATTTATTTTTTGGTAACATTCCTTTAATTGCGTGTTCAACTGGATAAATTGGTTTTTTTACTAACATATTCTTTGCTGTTGTTCTTTTTAATCCCCCTGGATGTTGTGAATGATGATAATAGATTTTACCCTTTAATTTATTTCCTGACAAATTAATTTTATCTGCATTAAGAATAATAACATTATCACCACAATCAACATGTGGAGTATAAGATGGTTTATTTTTTCCTCTTAAGATCATTGCAACTTTACTTGCTAAACGTCCTAAAACTAGACCTTGAGCATCAATCACATATCATTTTTTTTCAACTTTAGTTGAATTTAAGATAGTTGTTTGTCTCATGTCACTGCCTCCTCACATCATTCCGTACCAGGGTCTAATGTATAAAGCAATAATATTATAACTAAAAATAATAGGATAATCAATATTTTAATTTAATATTTCCAAATTTAATTACTCTTGTAATTTTCAAGTTGAGTAAATTGGGAAATCATTTAATAAGGTTTTTACTTCTTTTTGATATTTAACAATATTATTTTCAGTTGGCTCTTTTAAAACATTATAAATTATTTCTCCGATGTGTTTAAATTCTTTGTTTCCAAAACCACGTGTTGTCATAGCTGCTGTTCCTAATCGAATTCCGCTAGTAACCATTGATGATTCTTTATCAAATGGAATCATATTCTTGTTACAAATAATACCAATTTTTTGCAAAATCTCTTCCGCCATTTGCCCCGAAATACCTAAACTACTTTTAACATCAACCATTAATAAATGGTTATCTGTGCCATCAGCTACTAAACGCAGATTATTTGCTTTTAATGTTGCTGCTAATGCTTTCGCATTATTAATAATTTCTGCTTGATATGCTTTAAAATCTGGTTGCAAAGCCTCTAAAAAACATTGTGCCTTTGCAGCAATAACATGCTCTAATGGTCCCCCTTGATTGCCTGGAAAAACAGCACTATTAATTTTTTTTGCTCATTTTTGCTTTGATAAAATTAAGCCCCCACGAGGTCCACGCAATGTTTTATGTGTTGTTGAAGTAACAACATCTGCATAGGGGATTGGAGACTGATGTAAACCAGCCGCAATTAATCCTGCAATATGGGCCATATCTACCATTAATAAAGTTCCAACTTTATCAGCAATTGCGCGGAACTTTTTAAAATCAATCTCACGTGAATAAGCACTAGCTCCAGCAACAATTAATTTTGGTTTTACTTCAATTGCAATTTTTTCAATTGCATCATAATCTAACATTTCGGTTGTAGGATCAACTTGATAACTATGAAAATCATATAATCGACCAGAAAAATTAACATTATGACCATGAGTTAAGTGACCACCTGCTGCTAAATCCATTGCTAAAATGGTATCACGTGGTTGTAGCAAAGCATAATAAGCAGCAGCATTTGCTTGGCTACCCGAATGTGGTTGAACATTAGCATGTTCAGCTTGGAATAACTCCTTTACCTTATCAATTGCTAATTGTTCAACTTGATCAACATATTCACATCCTCCATAATATCGGTGAAACGGATACCCTTCAGCATATTTATTAGTCAAAATTGAGCCTGTAATAGCTAAAATTGCCTCACTAACATAATTTTCTGACGCAATTAACTCAACATGATCTTGCTGTCGTTTTAATTCCAAATCAATTAATTTTTTAATTTGTGAATTTACTTTCATTATTTTCATCTCCATTCTATAATTTCTAATATCATTATATAGAGATAAATAAAAAATAACTTGAATAAAAGTTATTTTTCAGGATTTTAATATTGTAAATTTGCATTAGTATCTTTATGAATTAATGGGGAAACAGCTCGATATGTAATATAAATAATTGCTGAATTAAATAAGACTTTAATTGGTGCCATTGCTAACCGCGTAATCATAGTTACTCCATAACCATCTGTTCCAACATTTTTATTTTGTGAAACCGTTAAAAAGGCAATATCACCCCAGGCGGATATTAAGGTGGTGACTCAATATTCATTAACAACGGCAAGCATAATAATAGCAACTAAATCTCAATAACGTTTTTTTGTTTTATCAAAATGGCAATAAACAAACATAATAATTCATATAATAATAATGGTTCCGCCAGCACCAAAACCAATAATGTAAATTAAAACAATTTTGCTAACTTCCAATCCAGCAAATAATGTAATGGTTTCTAATGGTGAATATCATGTCATTACTCCGGCAAAAGTTCCAAAAATTAAAATAAAAATATTTGTTAACATAAATAAAACTCATTTATGCTTACCAACGGCACGATTAATTGAAGATGCACAACCCGATAAAAATCCATATGAAGCAATCACAATAATATATGCAACATGAAGATAAGAAGGAACAAATAACATTACAATTAAATCAGTAACAACACCTGATAAAAGTCCTACAATGGGTCCAAAAATAAAGCCACTAATTTTAACCATTAAACCTTCAAAAGCAATCTTAACAGGAGGAAAGACTGTAATTGGTACTGTTATTGAAATAATAATAGTAACTGTTGCAGAAACTGCTGACAAAATTGTAATATAAGCAATATTTTTTGTTGTAAAACGAATACCATGATAACGTTTAGGATTAATTAAATAATATAAACCATTATAAATACAATAAATAATAAAAAGAGCGCCAATAACACCACTAGCAATATATGCCATTTTATTACTATATAAGATTTTTGATATATCACTAAATGATGTTAGTAGACCCATAATATCCCCACAATCTATATTAATAAAATAAATCCTTTGTCCTGTCAATATTTTACATATATCAATTATACATTACATTTTTCAATCAATTATGTTTTTTTTATTTTTTAAAAGTAAATTATTAATTTTTACAAAAAATTGTTGATCTTTAAATAAATTGTAACTAAAAGGTGATGGATGTGCTCCCTTAATAATATTACTTTTATTCAAAATATATTCACTATACTGCTTTGCATAATTACCTCATAAAACATAGACAATATCATCCCGAATTTCATTTAAATAAATAATTAAATTTTGACTAAAATTAGTTCAACCAATATCCTTATGACTTAAAGGGGTTTTAGCAACAACACTTCCAATTGTATTATATAAAAAAACACCCTCTTTAGCTCAATGGTCTAAATTACCACTAGCATGATGATCAATTCCTAAGTCTTTTTTTAATTCATGAAAAATATTAACTAAACTTGGTGGGTTTTTAATACCATCATTAACACTAAAAGCTAAACCATTTGCTTGGCCAGGGCCATGATATGGATCTTGCCCAATAATAACAACTTTAATATCGTTTGGCTCAATTAATGTAAACAAACGAAAAATATCTGTTTTTGTGGGATAGCAAAGTTTATTTTGATACTCATTATCAATATTTTTTAACAATTGTTTAAAATACGGCTTTTTAATTTCATTATCAAAGAATTCTCCTCAACCAACTGCGTACTTTATTCACATTGCCATTTCTCCTGTTACTTTCTTTATTATATTATAGTAAATTTATTAATTTCCGTTTTTTGTAAAATAATTATATCAAAAAAAGAAAAAAAGATAATATAATGAAAATAAAATAAAGATGAAAAGGAAGGTGAAAGAGTTGCAACAGTTAAAAGAAAATAAATTAATTACAAATGAAATAAATATTAAAAAATCACGCTTTCTTTGTCTCTTACAAAAAGTTACTTCCGAGCATGAAGCACTTGAATTTATTAAAACAAATCAACAAGTAAATGCTACGCACAACTGTTACGCTTATATTATTGGAAAAAATCAAAATATTATTCGAAAAAGTGATGATGGTGAACCAACTAATACTGCTGGAAAACCAATTTTAGACATTTTACTTCATCATAATTTAACTAATGTTGTATGCTTAGTTATTCGTTATTTTGGAGGAATTAAATTAGGTGCTGGCGGATTAATTCGTGCTTATGCTAATAGTGTTAAAACAAATTTAAAAAAGCCGAATTCATTACTTTTTTTGAAACAAAAGATATTATTATTAAATTTACAATTAATAAAATTAAATTAGTTGATGAATATTTAACATATCATTATCAAAATTTAGCAATTAATAAAAATTTTACCGAACCTATTAGTTATCAATTTTCGCTGCCTAGTGAACAAATTTATCTTTTTACTTTATGAGCCAACAATAATAAAATTAATGTAATTATTTCCGAACATATAAATAATTAATATTTTTCCCAAGTTTAACAAAACGTTGTTCATATTCAGTTGGAATATTATTTTTCAAATACTGACTTTGATATAGATTTGTTGTATAATCAACAATTTTTCAATTATTTTCTTTAAATGATTCTAATGAATAGTTAAATAATTGATCATTATCTGTTTTAAAATGAATTTCACCATTATCCTGTAAAATAATTTGATAAAAATTTAAATATATTTTATTTGTTAACCGACGTTTTTCATGACGGGCTTTAGGCCAAGGATCAGAGAAATTTAAATATATTTTATTAATTTCTTTAGATGCAAAAATTTCTGGCAAAAAAATAGCATCAAAAACAATTATTTTTAAATTAGGTAAATTTTCGGCAATAATTTTTTTTAAAGCTAACACTAAAACTGAAGGATACCGTTCAATTGCTAAAAAATTTTGATTTGGATATTTCTTTGCTAATGCTATAATAAAATCCCCTTTTCCCGAACCAATTTCAATATTTAAGGGATTATTATTTTTGAAGATCTTTTTCCCCCATTGCCCCCTATAATATTCTGGATTTTGAATTGCAAAGGTAGAATTTTCCATAATATATTTTGTTGCTCAAGGTTTATTTCTTAGTCTCATCTTTAAATCCTTTCCGACTGTTTTTTAATAAAGCTAATTTTATCTCATTACCAATTTTATTTTGTGGTTCATCATAAGTTCCAAATAATGAACCAAACATATAATTGATTTCTAGTTCTTTTAATTTACTATATCCTAAATAACTATTAACTTGTGGTGCAATTAAAATAATATCAAGTTTTTCTGCCAAAATAATATATTCTTTAATTAAATTTTGATAATGAGAATGAATAAACATTTCTCGAATACTCGTCGATGAAAAAACAGCATAATTAGGTTCATAATAATACAAACTATTTAATTCTGTGTCAATTGCCCCAAAATTTTTAACAGCAACTTCAATACCAATATTTTTAATTGTATTTAAATTTTTTTTAAATTTTTCAGGATCAAATCCAGTTTCCATTAAATCAAAGGTTAAAATTAAATTACCCGGCTTTACTTTTAATTTAATTAATTTTGTTGCAAATTTTTTTAAATTAAACTTCTCACTAGCAATAAAACTAGCTGGATAAGTAATAAATAATTTTTGTTCTAAATAATTATCTAATTTACGAAAATTTTTAATATTTAGTGCAGCGTTAAAACGAGCTAGCATTGTTTCATGCGCAATTCCACCAAAAACATTACTATCTTTTGCAAATATTAAATCACTATCAACCCCATCAACTAAATTACTACTATAATGATACGCTAATTTAAGACCATTATTCACATTTATAATTGGAGAATATAAACTAACAACTTTTTCTAGCTGAATATGCTCATTTAAAGCTAAAATACTACGTTTTTGGTTTGATAATTCTTTAATATTTTCAGGGTCAATAAAAATAATTTGATTTGAATATTCAAGATTTAACCGATTATCTGCTGTTGCAATATTATATTCCTTTAACTTATTTAAATTATTTGATTGTAAGCCATATAATGAAGCATATCCTTGCAATTTAACAATTATTTTATAATTTTTTAAAATAAAAGTAGTATTAACTTGTCGCAATAAAATTTCAAATTGTTTTAATAAATCAGTTTCTGGCCGTAACTTACTTTTATTATGCACTAAGATACTACTAATATCAGGTTCCTCATTTTGATCAAGTGGAAGAAAAATGCCAAAATAATTTAAACTTGCTTTAAAAAATAAAACATTTTGTTCTTTTCATAATGTAAAAACTTGATGAGAAATAAGATCAATAATTTTATTTTTAACATTACTATTTAGAAATTTATCTAGTTTTTCAATATTATTAATCATAAAAGTAAAATAAATTCCACGACGGATTTTATTTTTATGAATTAAATTATAAATAGCATCATGTGCTAAAGCTTCACGAACATAACTATTACGATCGTATTCAATAATATTTTGTAATTTTATCGCATGAACATAAATTAATTCAACAATCCCACAAATACTATAAGCAAAATAAGTCATTGCAATTCAAACTAAAACATATAGTTCACTTACAAAGTTTTCTGACATAGCCATTCTTTTTGATTGTGCTAAAACAATAATTGAGGCCGTAATAAACCCTGTTAATGTCAATAAAGACCATCTAGTTCATTTTGTTCATTTAAAATGCCAACTCACAAAAACAATTAGAAGGGTTAAAACATAAAGCACTGAAATCATAATAATATTAGGGGTACCTGTTAAAGACAAAAAATAGTTATTATTTAAAAATGGTAAAATTGCAAAAAGAAAAGTAAAAATAATAATCGTATATAGAATTGTGGCAAAACAAGAAATAAAAACACCTATCATTCAACAAACTATTATTGGTAAAAAAATATTAATAGCAATCATTGTATTGGTTTCCCCAGTTTTTGGCGGTACAAAAAATGGGATTAATCCTTGTGCAATAATAACCAAAATTGCAAAAACACCACCAATAACAACTTGATAATAAATTGAAAAACGAGCAAAATAATTACGAACTAGACCTCATGTAAAAATATAAATGACAGAAAAAATAATTATAAATAATAGATATACAAAAATAATATTTAAAATATTACTCACTTATTTTCACCTCATTTAACAAACCTTATACTTTTTTTATTATATCATTCCTTTTAAAAATATTTTTTAATTAAAAAAAGAAACTAAAATTCTCATAAATAATTTCTTAAACCGAGTAATTTATTTATGACAAGACAAGTTTCTTTTAATTTCTGACTTATTTTTATAAAAATAAAAAATGGTGGAGATGGCGGGAATTGAACCCGCGTCCACAAATAATGTTCTAATACCTTCTACAGTTTAGTCTAATCATCTTTCTTTCATTATTTAATAATAGGACTAGACAACTAATTAAATAACTAGATAATAAGATTTTCAAAATTCTAATATTATCAATTAGAATTTTTATTAGATTAAGACTTGAGATACGATAATAGTTAATAATCTATAATTAACTATTATTACGGCTAGCAATCCTCTAACAACGAGGAATTAAGCTGCTAACATTGAACTTGGTAGTTGATTGTTCATCAACGAAACTGGAATTTCAATTTTGTCTTCTTTTTGTTTTTTGTTTGCGTTTCTTCAAACCTAGTAGCATTATAGTCTGCCAAACTACTGCCAATATTAGTAGATCATTCCTGTCGAAACCGGAACATCCCCATAGGTTCATTATACTCTTAAATTATTAAATAGTAAATAAGGACTATTTCTTACATTTTTTTGAAATAACTGCTTAAAATGATATTCATAACTAATTTCTTTTCCAATTTTTAAACCTAAATAAAATTAAATTAAAGCATAATAATCCATCATTAAACTAAAATTACTAAAAAATAAGGTAAATAGTAAGAAAAGTCCCATACCTAGAATATAATCCCTTTGTAGTCAAAATAATAATCGTTCAACAATTAAACTAGGTTTTGTAATTAAATTATTATTTTTTAAATTTAAATATTCAACATAATGAATTAAACTACTAAAAAAATAACTAAATAACCCAAGACTAGTAATTAGCATTATAATTTTGAATTATGTAAAATGAAGTGCAACAAATCTTTATTAATTAAATAATATAATAAAAATTACAAAAATCAACCATAAATTTAAAAAAATTAAAAATATTTTAATTTTTCTTTTATCCATATTTAAACACACTAAAAAAATAATTTTATAATTTTAATGACATATTTTATAATTTAATATACATTTTTAAATATTTATTGTTTATATATTCTGCAAAAACATTTCTTTAGCACTTATTCAATTTAAACACGGTCGGAGTTTTTCATTTATTACATTATTAACTACTCAATC
>NZ_PUUH01000004.1:0-4173 GCF_002968355.1 Spiroplasma sp. ChiS
CCAACAATAGGTCAATAACTTTCATCATAAAAAGTATAATTTGCTTTTCCAATAAATAAAGGAATACCATTATTAATATTTGGATATAAATTATTAGTATTTTTATTTATTTCTTTTCAATAAATCGGAATTCCTAAACTTATTGCATTTAAGAATTTACCAACAATCGGAATATCTCTCTGAGTTCATGCAATACTTTCTGTTACATCTATTGGTAAACTAATAATATGATTAACCATAATACTAAATAAATTTAACAATAGGTCAATAACTTTCATCATAAAAAGTATAATTTGCTTTTCCAATAAATAAAGGAATACCATTATTAATATTTGGATATAAATTATTAGTATTTTTATTTATTTCTTTTCAATAAATCGGAATTCCTAAACTTATTGCATTTAAGAATTTACCAACAATCGGAATATCTCTCTGAGTTCATGCAATACTTTCTGTTACATCTATTGGTAAACTAATAATATGATTAACCATAATACTAAATAAATTTAACATATCTTTTAATTGCCCACGATTTTTACTTGGATTAATTTTATTATGTCCAATATCAAAATTATATTTAAAATAACCATTTGCTCTAACATCATAATCACGATTAATAACACCATTACCTTTATAATTTAATGCAACATCTTTAATAGTTAAATTATTTGGGTTAGTTGCTTTTGTTAATTCTCTATTGGTATTTAAATAACCTTCATAATTCTTTTTAATTTCTTGATTTGTTTGACCTTGTTTTCTTTTTAATCAATTATCATATTGACCATTAATAGCGGGTATTCCATTCGTTAATAAATAAGTAGTTAATGGTTTTGATGATTTTGTTAAACTATCAGCAACTGGCATTTTTAAATCATCAATGAATAATCTACGCTGTGGATATACTTTTTCATTTCATTTCCCTAAATTTTCAATAGGGCGACCAAAAATAATTGGTGCAGTAAAACCATTATTACCTAATAATGTTAATTGAATACTTTTAATACCATTATCACCAGTAAATTTCTCATTAATTTCATAATCTTTTGGAATACCTAAATTATCTCATATTATTTTAGGTATTACATAACCCTCACCTGGTGCTGAAAATTGTACGAATTGCTGAATAGTTTGTCCAGTAGTATTAATATAATCTTTAACATAACTAAAAGTAATAACTCAATATACTAATTCATTTAAATCATTATATTTTGGTTGAGCATTTGAAATAAACATTAATAAATTATCATCAACATCTTCTTTATCAGATTGTAAAGGAACTAAATAAAATCTTAAAAAATCTTCTCTTTGAAAATTATAAGTAGTTTCAACCGTAATTGTACGATCAAGATATCAAGCATTATATTCACCAAAATATTCTTCACCACCTAATTTAGAAAATTCAACACTATCATTAATATTAACAATATGACATTTATAAGCATCACCTTTAAATTTTCTTTTAATAGCAAAATTGTCTAATGCTTTATTAATTTTTTGTAAATTAATAACATAAACATTAAAACCATTTTCATTATTAATTTTTTCTCAAATATCATTAACTGGGTAATTATTCTCAGGTTCTTCTTTATTAATAAAAACTTGTTTTGTTTTATCTCATAAATAAGTTTTTTCAGTACTAGTAATATATAAATAACTAACTTTATCCGTTAAACTATTTTTAAATTCATTAATAGAATAAGTAAATCAATCTTTATTATTTTGGAAAAAATCATAATTTCAAATATTAGGGATATGTCTAGATCTAATTTTAATAGCATTTTTTCATTGTGCTATAATTCCTTCTTTACCAGTAAATATTTGTGACATTTGTGTAAAGTTTTGTGGTACTCCATTATTAGGTTGAAAACCTTTATCAGTAATATTTACTAAACCAGTTTTAATAATAAATGGAAAAAAGAAATAATTACTTTTAATATCAATATCTAATTTAGTTAAATCAGATCTAACACTATTATTGATTATTCTTTCATTTAAGTTTTTAAAAATACTATTAATATTAGGTACTTGCATTATTGTATATCTCCTTTAATATCTTCTTCTCTTGTTTGATTATCATCAATATAACTCATTTCTTGATCTAATTGTTCTTTTTGTTCTTTTTTAATTTCTTCATACATCATTCGTGTTTTTTTATTTGTTACTTTTTCTTGTTTATGAATTGCTCTAACATGTGTAATAGTTCCATTATTTATTTGTCTATCAATTACCTCAGATTGAGTAATTTTATTAACTATTGATATATCTATAAATTCTAAGGTATAAGGTCTAAAATTATCATTATTCTGACTGTTATCATCTAAACTATCTCATTTTTTATAATGCTTAAATATATAATCAAATAAGCGATATAATTTAGGAAATCGTAAAGATCTTTTTTGTAAAGTAGTATGAACATCTAATTTATTATTCATTAATGACTCTGTTTTATTTGTATAATTATTACCTGAAAAATTATCATATTCATAACCTGCACCATTAAATATCATTTTCATAGAATAATCACTATCAATAGTTATTTCAGTATAATTTTGTTGAGCATGAATTAAACCAACACCAGTAGTACCAGTCATAGCATATTGTTAAACTGTACTAGTAATTAAAGCATCTGCTTGTAATAATTCTTCATCACCATTACCATTATTACCAAGTGGAGAACTATTTTTTTGTCCTACAAAATGAGTACGATTTATAATTCTTTCAATTCTTTTATAATAAATATTATCTTGTACATCTTTAATTAAATTAAATACAGGTAAACAATCTGGCACAGCATCTGTGGTTGTTTTTGTACCATTAACTAATTTAGGTAAATTTGTAAATTCAACAATAGGTAGTATATCTATTCCAGTATCATATTCCATAGATACTGGTATTAATTTACTTTCTAATTCTCCATAAGTTTGTCAAATACCAATTTCTAAATCTTTTGCAGTATAATAAGTTATTTTTGCTTTTCTTGGATAAAATTGTACTTTTTGATATCACATATAATCAGATTGAGCAGGTAATATTCACATTTCTGCATATTGTTCTATTTCTGAATATTTAGCAATACGAACACTTGAACCAATAGGTGCAACATCAATAGTTAAATCATCAGTTTCTGTTTTTAATAAATACATTACACTACGACCATATAAACTATTTGCTAATTCATTTTGAATTAATTTAGAATAAACATAGTTTTTTTCATATCATTCTTCTATTCAATCTTGTGTATCATCATTATCACAATTAAACATTAAACCTTGTCCAATAGTTAATGGAGCCGCTTTTCTATTAGCAATAATTCAAGGAATATCAATATAATATTTTTGTTCTGATAATATTGGGTATTTTCCTTTTTCCAAATAATTTAAATATTCGGGTTGTTTATTTAATTCTTTAAAATCTATTTCATTATTCATTTTTACACCTCTTTTTGTCATCACCCATTATATAATCACCATAAGGAGAGTGTCAAAAAATGTGAAAGTTATTAACATTAATTACTAGTATTTTAGAAAACCCTAAAATAGCATTAAGAATTATAAAATTATTAGAAAAATATGGGAATTCTAAAATAAAAGCAATTTTACAAAGCATTAAAGATATTGAACATCAATTAGCACAAATTCAATATTATTTAAATATGGACCATATACATATCCAAAAGTACATATTCAAGTTTGACAAGCAATGAAATCAGCAATAGGTAAAAATGGAACTGGGGCAGGATCAGTATTTTGAAATATGTGATTACATGTATGATTACGAAAACAACTGAACTATATTATCTAGTAGTTAATGTAAAAAAGGGGTTTTTCAAATAACTAATAAACAAAAATTAATAGGTAATTTAACTATTTTAATTCAATCAGATAATGATAAACAAAAAAGATGATATGGACCATATACATATCCAAAAGTACATATTCAAGTTTGACAAGCAATGAAATCAGCAATAGGTAAAAATGGAACTGGRGCAGGATCAGTATTTTGAAATATGTGATTACATGTATGATTAYGCAGTGAATTAAGAGAAYATGTTAATTGACAAATATATACACAACAAAATAAAGGTAGCGGAGATGTTAAATTAAGAGCAAGTAGAATTAATAAAAACTTATTAGAATTAAATAAAGAAATAAATCGTTATAGTACTAATTTTTA
>NZ_PUUH01000005.1:0-4020 GCF_002968355.1 Spiroplasma sp. ChiS
TTATCTTTATAAATAAAAAACTTTTTAAAATTAGTAATAACTTTAAAAAGTACTTTTTAGTGTGTCAAAATCCATAATTTTATAAAATTATTTATTCAATTAAAAATTATATTTTTAAAAAAGTTGATTTTTTTATAAATTTTGTTATCATTTATTCATAAGCGAAACATAATTTGTTTCTAATTACTTAATTTTATTAAAAACCTCAAAATGTGTCAAAATCCATAATTTTATAAAATTATTTATTCAATTAAAAATTATATTTTTAAAAAAGTTGATTTTTTTATAAATTTTGTTATCATTTATTCATAAGCGAAACATAATTTGTTTCTAATTACTTAATTTTATTAAAAACCTCAAAATAATATATACTACCAAATAACTATAACGCAAGTTAAAAGAGAGAATGATTATTATCTTATATTTAAATCAGCCAGAATTTATTATTAGTGTTTGATATTTATCAGCTAAAATGGAATTTGGCTCTCAAACAACATTAGATTATTTACTGAAGATAATGATTTAATTTGTTATAATAAAAAAAGAGAAGGGTCTGGTGAGGTAATGAAAGACGATTTTGTGATTTACAATGAAACAGATTTTGATATTAAACCATATCAAGATGATTTTAATGCAATTTTTCAAAAAATTAAAACTTTGTTAGCAATAATTGAACCATTAGAATTATCATTAATTATTGTTGATGCACAAGAACAACTAGAACTTAATCAAAAATATCGTCACAAAGATTATGTAGCTGATGTTATTACCTTTGCTTTAGAAGAAGAAAATAAGATTGATTTATTTGAGCTAACTGGTTTACGCAGTCTAGGTGATATTTTTATTTGTTATGAAAAAGCACTTGCTCAAGCTGCTGAATATAATCATTCTCCTCGGCGTGAATTTGCTTTTTTATTTACCCATGGGATGTTACATATTTTAGGTTATGATCATCAAACTCCAGCTGATGAAGAGAAAATGTTTAATTTACAACGAAAAGTATTAAATGATTTACAAATTAACCGAATTCCAATAAAATAAAAACAGAAAAAAGAAAGGGATACATAATGGCAAAAGAATCACCAGTCAAGAAAAAAATATTTTTTAAATTACGGAATAAATTTTCAAATGCTTTTCGTGGAATTTATACAGCAATTAAAGAAGAATCAAGTTTAATTATTCATTTTATTGTGTCGTTTGTTGTTATTGGGTTAGGAATTTGGTTACAAAAAATGGTTCCTAACCAGTTTGGTTATGTTCAATGAGCAATTTTATTATTAACCATTGGAATTGTAATTAGTTTTGAGTTAATTAATACAATGGTTGAAAATTTTGTTGATTTATTATCATTTGAATATAATATTAAAGCAAAAAAAATTAAAGATATCTGTGCCGCAGCAACATTAATTAATTCTATTTTGGCAATTGCAATTGGATTATTAATAATGTTACCACCGTTGGTCGATGTTATTAAATTATATTTACACATTAGTTAAAAAAGGGGAGTTACTGAAATGCCAACTTATTTTGAAAAACTAAAATTATTAAGCAAAAGAGCTTATGCACTATATTCGAATTTTCGCGTTAGTGCAATTTGTTTATTAAAAGATGGAGTAGAAGTTATCGGTGTTAATGTTGAAAATGCAGCATATGCTGCTACAATTTGTGCAGAACGGACAGCTTTGGCACAGGTTTATGCATTAGGTTATCGTAAAACAGATATTGTGAAATTTTACTTATACACAGATAGTAAACAGGCAGGTTCTCCTTGTGGAATATGTCGGCAATTTTTATGAGAATTAGTTGATCATCGCATTCCAATTGAAATTTATAATCAAAAAGGTGAATCATATGTTTTAACAATTAAAGATTTACTACCATATGGTTTTACCAAGGAGGATTTACAATAATATGGTCAAAAAACATAAAGATGAGGAAAACTTTGAGCAAGATTTAGTTACTGACCATAGTTATCGGATTGTTCCTGATGAACATTTGCGAGAATATATGCATAATAATGCTCTTTATATTAAAATCTTTTATGCTTTTCATGACAAACGGTTTTTATTAACTCATCATAATTGGTGAAAAAAAACTGATAATGATTTAGAAGCATATTGTAAAAAGTATATTCTAGATTTAACCAAACGTTTGCATCTTGATACAATGGCCTTAACTTCCGATGAATTAGCCCAAAAATGGGATATTCAAGAGCACGACATTCCTGGTTATGAAGATGTAATGTTAAAGGGCGTTTCAATTCGGTCATGGGTAAAAAACGACAACAATAAAAAATGAGTTGTTGTTGTTCATGGGTTAAATTCACATAAATTTCGGGCAATCTTTTTTGGTTTAATTTATCTTCGGTTAGGTTATAATATTCTTGTTTTTGACCAACGAAATCATGGCGAATCAACTACTAAAATGACAACAATGAGCTATTATGAAAAATATGATTTAGCAGCAGCAGTTCATTTTTTACAAACTAAAATTGACCCAAAATTAAAGGAACTTAATTTCCATGGTTGGTCAATGGGAACCTTTATCATTATGGAATATTTAAAATTTGCATTTAATAAAAATAAATTAATTAATAGTGCTGTCTTAGATTCAACAATTATTAATTTAAATGTTTTATATCGTTATTATATGTTAAAAACAAAAGTTAATTATTATGAACATTATTATGCAATTCGTCGTTACGCAATTGAAACACGTGGTTATGATCCAGAACAAATTAATCCTGGTGAAAACTTGGAAATATTAGCAAAATTACCAGTATTATATATTTTAAATAAAAAAGATCATGCAACACCATATATAATGGGGCGGGTGGCTTATCAAAATAAACGTAAGTATGAAAAACAAAAAATTAGTCGCCGTATTGTTTTTGATTGTGATCATGTTCGTGGAATATACCATAATCCAACTGAATATGTAACAGCAATAATAAATTTTATTACAACCGCAAAACGAAAATAGTGATAAATAAAGTTATTTATCACTATTTTATTTCTTTTTGTTTTTAGTTTGATTTTTATTAAAAACACGGTACATGCCATTATTGAGGCTATGTAAACTAATGTGAAAAATAGTAAAAACAACAATAAAGATAAAAGCAATAAAACATGCTGCTTGTGCTCTTGACAAGCCTGAAATAATTGGATGATCAATGTCTAAAAATGGATAAGGATATGCTCAAGTAATATTTCCATCTCGGTTTCAAGCAGCAGCTCGCACAATAACATACATTAGATAAAAAAATGGATAACTTAAACTAATTCATCAATCTTTTTGCAAAAATTCTTTTTTTCAGCTAAGGTGATGATCACCAAATGACAAGAAAGTATAACCAAAAAAGAGAATTGACATAATAAAATGAGTAACAACAGTACAACTAATTTGTGCTTTACTATATTCAGCAATTGTTACTTGTCCATTTTTATAACCAATAATAATTCCAATTCAAAAAATAAAAAACATTAATAAATTTCAGTTTAAAATACTTAATTTAGCATTAGTTGAAAAAAACCAACTTTTTTGTTCACGATGATGATTAAAAATTGCTAATATTAACCAAGTAATAGTTATGATATTAACTTGAACAGAATAAAAACTCAATAAAATATCATAATTTTGCAAACTAGTAAACTTTGTTCCTTTTACATATCAAAATTCTTTAAAAATATCCATGTAAAATCCATAAGTTAAAAAGCCAAAAGCTAAACTGGCAATTATTACTTTATAATATCAGAGATAATCTTTGTATCAAATCCGATAATTTCATCGTTTCATAGTACCTCCTTGGTATATTTTACATACTATCATAAAAATTGTTTGGCTGTATAAATTATTTTGGGGTATTTACTATATTTTAAGAAATTATGGAATAAATAATCCACATAGTTAAATTAAATATACCATGTTTAATTTTATTGTCAACAAATTTTTATATTTTTTTAAATTTAATCACAACAAAAAATGCATTTTTATTAAAATTATTTAATTTAAAAATAAAAT
>NZ_PUUH01000006.1:0-3952 GCF_002968355.1 Spiroplasma sp. ChiS
TTTTATCCATATTTAAACACACTAAAAAAATAATTTTATAATTTTAATGACATATTTTATAATTTAATATACATTTTTAAATATTTATTGTTTATATATTCTGCAAAAACATTTCTTTAGCACTTATTCAATTTAAACACGGTCGGAGTTTTTCATTTATTACATTATTAACTACTCAATCAATTTGTTTTTGACTAACATTATTAAAATCAGTTCCAAGAGGAAATCATTTTCTAAACTCACTATTCATATTTTGAATTAAAGGTTTTTGACGAGGTTTGCCAACATCACAAAAATATACTTGTGTTTCAGCAAATATTTCCATTTCTCGTCATTCACTAAATTCTTTACCTCTATCTGTTATTATTCCTTTTATTTTTCCAATTAAATTATTGTTTATAACAATATCTTTAAACTTTTTCTCAACTTCCCTAGCAGTATGATTTTCTAATTTTATTGCAAAGTATTTTTTACTTGATTGTTCTACTAAAACTAAACAACTAGATTGATGGTTTTTTCCAACAACAGTATCTATTTCTAATCAACCAACATTAGAAACTTTATTTTCAATATCTCAAATTGACTTAAAATCATTTAATTTACCACGATTATCAGATTTTCCTTTTGTTTTATATTTTTTACCACGATGTCGCAAATTCTGTTTTAAAAAACCATAAAAACCTAAACGAATTCATTTATACAATTTTTTAACACAAACCGGAAATTTAACACCAAATTTTAAAAAATAACGATAAATAAATTTTCTCGGAGCATCAGGATATTTATTAAGTCTAATTTTCATAAAATTAATCTGTTCTTCAGTAAATTTACATCTTTTATTATTCTTTTTTCTTTTCTCATAATACATTTCATCTGACTTATAAGCACTATATTCTTTAATAGTTTTAAATCTCTTAATTTCTCGTAAAATAGTACTACGATGTCTATTCAAAAATTTAGCAATTACAGAAATATTCTGTTCACCATTCTTTTTTAAAAATATTTTTGATAATAATAATTGTTCTAATTTAACTTTATCCATAAAACTTAAATGACTATACATAACATTTATATACCTTTCATTAACTTATAAAATTAATATTTAATACAAAATATATATATGAAAATAATACTTAGCATAATAGGAGCAATCGGATTAACCGCAACAAGTACAACATCATTAATTAGTTGTCAAAAACCAAATAATAATGAAAACGGGGAAGGAGATAATAAACCAAAACCATCATATAATCCACAACAACCACCAAAAGATAGTAATTGAAAATTAATTGATAGAAGTTATTTTGAAAATGAAATTAAAAAACCAAATAATAAATGATATATTGGTATTATTCCATATAATGAAATTTACAAAATTTATAAAATAAAAAATAATTCTGAAAAAAATAATTCTATTAATCGACTTTTTACAAAATATGATAATGTTTATCGTTGAGATGGTGATGGTGAACGACAAACACCAACTATTGACAAAAACACCGGTGAAATTATTGACTGAAAATAACAAAAAGGAACTGAATAACAGTTCCTTTTTTATATTAATCGCACAAATTTCATAAAAATAATTAATAAAAAGATATTTGTTATTGTACTATACAATGCGGGATTAAATTTTCATACCTCAAATATTTGACTAAAAAAACTATATACTGTTTTAAAAACCTTACCAACACCACTCGCTAATTCATTAACTTGTTTAACACCGGGAATGGAATAGTATTGACAATTCAAATCACCGCATTTTTAATATGAGCACCAAAATCTCATCAGCCCTCTGGCGTTACATATTGCACTTGTCATCATTGTTTATCGGGGAACAAACCACCATTATTAATCTCTTGTAAGTTATAAATTCCAAAATTAAAATCATAATACCGGTACATATCATTCTCTTTTTGTGCTTGCAATTCAAAAACATTATAACCGATTTTTTGTTCTTCAATTTTTTTATATTGCAAACCATATTTATTTTGTAAATTACCGACAAAAACATAACCCGAATTTAACTTAATATCATAATTATTAGCAACCGAAAAATCATAATTAAAAACACTACCATAATTATTAATCGTATAAAACCGATTTTTAAATGCTGAATATAATTTAATATCTAATTGCTGATATTTATCCGAAAAATAAAAATATCGTGGGTAAATTTTAAAACCATTATTTACTAACAAACCATATTTTTTATTATAACCTTGAAAATAAGTATTATTTTCTAAATCAAAAATCGTACCTAAATAATTAGTATAAAATTTCTGTGAAATCTTAAACATACTATTTAATAATTTATCAAATTGCAATTTATCGTTAATATTCTCACTCAACAAAATATTATTAAAATTTTGTAATTTCAAAGCAAAAAAGTTAACTAAAACAGTATCATATTGTAAATTATCAATATATCCATTTTCAATAAACGAACTACGATTTTGAAGCACTGGCACCAAAGCACTTGCAAAAAACGACTGTAAAAACTTAGATAAATCAAACTGACCGCTAAACTGTTGATAATATTTTAAATCTTTACTATTTAATGATGCATAAATTGAACAATTAAAATTAAAAACCTCACCAGTTACCGTTCGGATAAAACTAAAATTAAAACTTAAATCATCATTATTAATATTATTTAATTCCAAACTACCAGAAATAATTAAATTTGCTTCATCAACAGTTAAAATCATCCGATAAATTGCTTTTTTAAAAATATTTTTAACATCCAATTCATCAACCGTCTCAAAATCAAAAATTATCCGCTTTGTACCAACCTTATTCGGATTTTCATAATCCGCACTACCACCTTGCTGAACTCTAATATTTTCCTGCAAAACAGAATATAAAGATAAATCAATAAATTCTTCTACGCGATTTTGTTGATAACTATTTCAATCAGTAATTTCACCGGTGTTTTTGTCAATAGTTGGTGTTTGTGGTTCACCATCACCATCTCAACGATAAACATTATCATATTTTGTAAAAAGTCGATTAATAGAATTATTTTTTTCAGAATTATTTTTTATTTTATAAATTTTGTAAATTTCATTATATGGAATAATACCAATATATCATTTATCATTTGGTTTTTTAATTTCTTTTTCAAAATAATTTCTATCAATTAATTTTCAATTATCTACTTTCAACTTAACTCTTGGATAATGATTTTCTTTATAACGGTCAATATTTTCCACAATTTCTTTCGATACATCAAACAACTGATATTTTACGGCAAAAGCATAAATAAAATCAGTTAAATCATTCAAAAAATTCTCCCTTTTAACATCATAAAATTTTTCAACCATATACTTATTTTTTAAACTATGTCATTGTTGATAATAAGACAAAAATATTTAATTTGGTTTATCATAAACAACTCCGGTTGAATAACTATCTTGTAAAAAATCTAAATACCATTTATCATTAAACAATAAATTTTTTGATGTTTTTAAAGTTGGATTAATAAAATAATTTGTTTCCGACCAATTTTCAAAAAAACTACTGCGTAAAAACATCGTATTAATAAAATCAGTTTCATTAATACCTTTATGATTACTTTTATTTTTATTCTCTTGTTTAAGCGTATAATGCTCCTCATTTAAGGGTCTAAACGCCGTTAAAGTAATAAATGGAATAACCAAATCCAAAAAAGTTAAAATAAATATGGCAAATAAATATGATAACTTACGCATTATTCTTTACCACCTTTCTTATTTCTAAAATTAATTATAAATAAAATACATCAAACTAATTCAAATCAAAAAAACAAATTTGCAAATAACATATATCAAAATAAAATGCCAAATTCATTAATTAATCTATCTCATTTATCGTAAATTGACCCAATAAATAAAGAAAAACCAAAACCAACAACTAAAATATATACTAATATTTCTCATCATTTTTCTTTTAAAAACTTTAAAATTTTAAT
>NZ_PUUH01000007.1:0-3843 GCF_002968355.1 Spiroplasma sp. ChiS
TCAGGTAAAATATTTGTTATACCTTCTTTAACTTTTCATAATGCACTAGTCAAACTCAGGTAAAATATTTGTTATACCTTCTTTAACTTTTCATAATGCACTAGTCAAACCCGTTCAAATCCCAGTCATACCCTAAGTCATAGTTTTAGGTGTAGGTGCTGTTAAAAAATTAAACGCTGTTGTTAAATACATACCTAACATTATTTATTACTCTCCTTTCTTTCAATTTCTTTTTTATCTTTTTTCTTTCCTCGAATTTGTTTAATTTTTTGATAAATTGATAAACCAATTCAAGCAAAAATCCCTAATATAATAACAACACTAAATATTGTCGTTAATCAAGTTGGCATAATACATCTCCTTTCTAAAAACTAAAAAATTGAAATTTGCAAACTCGCTCCGCTCGTTGTCGCTTCGCTCCATTAAAAACACTACTGAATAAATTATCCGCTAATAAATTACGCGGAATAATTTATTCTTTTACTTTTTAATTTCAATATCTTTTGCAATCTTATTAACAGTATTAATAACATTATCTTTACCATACTTTTTCACTAGGGACCGCAAAATAAAATATTGCTTTGTTTGCATAATTTCAACTCCTCAATTAAAAATATTAAAAAAATTTACTTTCCAAAACTGTAAAAACCAAAAATACAAAATGTATGTGGTTTCTACAAACAACCCTTTAACAAGAGTTGTTTTTTTGCCGCTTCATCATACAGGATGCCCACAAGATGGAACAAATTCAAATGATAATATCATTGCTATCCATACTAAATATAATAGAAGAAAAGCAGATTTTTAAAAACCAGGAAAATAAGACTTATTTTAAAAAATATGTTAAAATACTATAGGAATTATGCTAATAATTACTTATTACATATTGAAAAAAGGAGGACAACAAGAATGCCTTGATGAGCAGGACTTATTATTGGGATTGGTTGTTTAGTTATTGGTGGAGTTTTAGGATTTTTAATTACCAAAAAAAATGTGCAAAAACAATTACGTGATAATCCCCCAATTACTGAAAAACAAATTCGGGCAATGTATATGCAAATGGGACGTAAACCATCAGAAGCAGATATTAAAAAGGTTATGAATTCAATGAAACGTGCAAAATAAGGCTGTATTTAATATCTTTTGCCAATAATGAAACACATGTTAGATTATTAATCTAACATGTGTTTTTGTTTTATCAAATTATTATTATTATTATTATTATTATTACGAATACTTTTGCATAAATTTGCAAAAAATTTACAATTTTCCCCGTTATTACCAAAAGAAAGAAAACAAATTGCAAAGAAGAAAGAAAAAAATAAAATCAGAATAGACATATGTTACATATGTTATGTTGATTTAAGGTGTTAGAAGAGCCTTCGTTATCTTAATACTACAAAGATAATAATTAGTAAGGAGGGATAAAAATGTTGATTTTTTTATCTTTAACAACTGGGGATTATGTTCTAAATTTTTTTAAAGAATTTATTGGCACACCAGCAATCTTGATTGGTTTATTTGCCCTTGTTGGTTGTTTATTACAACGCAAGAAATTTACCGAAACAATTTCCGCAACGATTAAAACAACCATTGGGTTTTTAATTATTAGTGGGGAAGCTCGGATTTTAGTTGGTGCTGTTGGTAAATTAGGAAATGCTTTTAATTTATTATTTGGAATTAATGGCATTATTGCTAATAATGATGTTATTTCAGGATTATTTTTAAATAGTTTACCAAAAATTGTCTTAGCTGGAGCATTAATTATGATTTGTGCGATGTTATTAAATATTGTATTAGCGCGCATTACATCTTATAAATATATTTAAAAAGTTAAAATAAATATTACAAATAAAGATAATGACTTACGCATTATTCTTTACCACCTTTCTTCTTTTTAAAATTAATTATAAATAAAATACATCAAACTAATTCAAATCAAAAATACAAATTTGCAACTAACATATATCAGAATAAAATACCAAACTCATTAATTAATCTATCTCATTTATCGTAAATTGATCCAATAAATAAAGAAAAACCAAAACCAACAACTAAAATATATACTAATATTTCTCATCATTTTTCTTTTAAAAACTTTAAAATTTTAATTTTCATAAACTCAACTCCTAACTATACAATGTTTTTGAAATAATAACCCCAATAATATATAAACTTGATATTGTTAACATTAACGGATGACTAAATAAAATTGCCATTCTACCAAATAATCAAATTAACCAAGTATCAGAATTATATAAATCCATAATAATATTTTTTGCCGATGTAAATTGATTAATAATAACAGTAATAAAACCAGTTCCAAATATCGCGATTGCCGCAACCAATAAAGCTAATTTAATCATTACTTTTTATCTCCTTTAAATTTAATACTTCTAATATTTTTTGCTTGATATCTAATACTTTGTCGTTTAAGTTCTTTTTTAACTTGCTGCTTATTACTATTTTGATAAACATTTTTACCAACATTAATACCTTTTCGTACAGTTGACGAATATACTTGCGAAACACCATTATTAACTGTTGAACCTAAATTATTATATTGTGTTGATGTGCCGTGAATTGCATAAATAGATAACTTAATAACCATAAAAAGACTAAAAAATAAGCAATCGATGTATTTATGGATTTATATAATTCTGATACTTCGTTGATTTGATTATTTGGTAGAATGGCAATTTTATTTATTCATCCGTTAATGTTAACAATATCGAGTTTATATATTGTTGGGTTTATTGTTTCAAAAACATTGTATAGTTAGGAGTTGAGTTTATGAAAAAATCGTTATCTTTATTTGCCATATTTATTTTACTTTTTTTAGGTTTGGTTATTCCATTTATTACTTTAACGGCGTTTAGACCTTTAAATGAGGAGCATTATATGCTTAAACAAGAGAATAAATAGTACTGATAAAGGTATTAATGAAACTGATTTTATTAATACGATGTTTTTACGCAGTAGTTTTTTTGAAAATTGGTCGGAAACAAATTATTTTATTAATCCAACTTTAAAAACATCAAAAAAATTATCGTTTAATGATAAATGGTATTTGGATTTTTTACAAGATAGTTATTCTACGGGAGTTGTTTATGATAAACCAGATGAAGTATTTTTGGGTTATTATCAACAATGACATAGTTTAAAAAAACGGTATATGGTTGAAAAATTTTATGATGTTAAAAGAGAGAATTTTTTGAATGATTTAACTGATTTTATTTATGCCTTTGCTGTAAAATATAAGATGTTTGATGTATCGAAAAAAATTGTGGAGAATATTGATCGTTATAAAAAAAATCATTATCCAAGAGTTAAGTTAAACCAAGATAATTGAAAATTAATTGATAGTTCTTTAAATAATATACAAAAAGAATTTGAAAAATATAATGATAAATGATATTTTATTATTTGAAAAAGAGGAAATAGTTCACATTGAATATGACAATCAATGTTTTTTAAATATGATGAGTCTGCTCCTAGAATGACAGGTGCTTGACTTTCTTCTATAAAATCAATTTATCGTTGAGATAATACAAATAAACCTAAAAAAATAGAATTTAATGAAAGTACTGGTGAAATTACTGATTGAAATGGTTATCAACAAACTCGCGTAAAAGAATTTATTGATTTATCTTTATATTCTGTTTTGCAGGAAAATATTAGAGTTCAGTGAGGTGGTAGTGCGGATTATGAAAATCCGAATAAGGTTGGTACAAAGCGGATAATTTTTGATTTTGAGACGGTTGATGAATTGGATGTTAAAAATATTAAAAAAGCAATTTATCGGATGATTTTGACTGTTGATGAAGCAAATTTAATTATTTC
>NZ_PUUH01000008.1:0-3798 GCF_002968355.1 Spiroplasma sp. ChiS
TCAATTTTCGCTTGCATTGAGACCGTAATTTCACTTCAATTTTCGCTTGCATTGAGACCGTAATTTCACTCGTATATTGTTTACCATCCAAAGTAAACATTACTTGTAAATTATGGTCGCGGGCTGTCGTTTCGGGTTTAACATTTATTTTTCATTGTTTGCTTGTTTGTGGTTGTTGGACATTATCAAAAATAACTTTATCAATGTTGGGGTTGGCAATATCAATGTTTAACTCCCCATCAACACTAAGCAAGTCGGGGCGAGTCCAAGTTTGGGTTTTTGTGCTATCCACCGTAAGCTGACTTTGTGTTTTTGTTCATGACAAAGCAGTTTGAAAAATAAAAACACCTTTGTCTGTACCAAAGTAGATGTTATCGTTACTATCAACGGCAAGGGAATTTATTTGTGTACTAATACCATTTATTTTGGTTGGGGTTGTTGCACCAGCAGACAACTTATATACTCCGCCAGTTGTAGAAAAATAAACATTATCGTTACTATCAACTGCAACAGATAAGACCCTACCATTGATACCATCAATTTTGGTTGGTATTGTTTGCAATCATGTCATTAATCAAATACTGTCTAAATTTGAAACAACAAAATAAATATTGTTTTTACTATCAACGGCAAGGGAATTTATTTTTC
Organism: Spiroplasma sp. ChiS; assembly: GCF_002968355.1. Lineage (NCBI taxonomy): Bacteria > Bacillati > Mycoplasmatota > Mollicutes > Entomoplasmatales > Spiroplasmataceae > Spiroplasma > Spiroplasma sp. ChiS. The sequence goes on from NZ_PUUH01000008.1 coordinate 649, forward strand.
CAGTTATTCCGTTTATTACTTTTGGAATTGTAGTTCATTTTTCTAAAAGAAATATACCACTATCTGTTCCAAAATAAACATTATCGTTACTATCAACTGCAACAGAATAAGCGGTCATATTTATTCCATTTATTTTGGTTGGTGTTGTTGCACCGTGTTTCAACACAAACGCACCATCTCCACCAGCAAAATAAATGTTATCCTTGGTATCAACAGAAATGTGATTAATAATTCCTTTTATTCCATTTATTTTGGTTGGTGTTGTTGCACCGTGTTTCAACACAAACGCACCATTATCTGTGCAAAAATAAATGTTATCCTTGGTATCAACGGCAATAGAATTAACTCTGTCAGTAATACCATTAATTTCTTTTAATGGTAAATAATCGTTGTTTGAGTTAGACGCCAAAGTATTAGTTAGTGGTACTGCTGCTAGCAACGGGGTGGGAATGCTCGCTGTTAAAGTTGATATCGTTAAAATACTTAATATTTTTTTCATTGCTGTATTCCTTTCTGAACAATAAAAATAGGAATAGCACAACCGCACTATTCCCACAAGCAATTTATAACATATTTCACAAGAGTATCAAAAGGACAAACAAAATACCCCAGTAAAATATGTTAAAATTGTCTGTGGAAACGCTAGGTGTTAACTAGTGTTTCCACGATAGTAAATTGTTTCCTAGACAATTTACTATCACTTTGTTTAATAAAATTTGAGAAGCAGTAAGAGAAAAAGTCGCTTACTACTATTATTATACCACATCTAATTTATAGGTGTGGTTTTTTTGATATTATTGTTATTTACTACAGTTTTTATCTATTTTTAAATTAGGTAGTAAATAAAAACCTTCAAATATAATTTTTCATTGCTCCTTTTTATTTTTATATATTAAAATAATCAAAATAAATGCCAATAATGAAAGGAATTTAAAAATATCTAAACAAATAAATAACAAAAATCTTTTTATTATATTTTTTTGTTTATCTAAATTTAATTTATCAAATATTTTAATAAAATATTTATTATTTTTTTAAAATAAAATTCAACAACAAAAAGTTTAAAAATCTGATAACCTAATAAAGTAAAAATTACAGCAGTATTTAATTTAAGAGAATAAATTAAATAATATAGATTTATTGGGAGGAAAAGATCAAAGATAATGAAAATAAATATATATAAGATTATTAACTCATACTTTTTTCATAGTTATTTGATTTCTTTGATGAGTTCTTCGTATGCGTGTTTTTGGCGTCAATAATGTTGATTAGTTCAAATGCTGTTTAATTTATTTTCTGATTTAACATATGATTTTGAATGTTGAATAAATGTTTCTAATAATTTACTATTTAGTTTTTTATCAGAAATTCATTTTAAAATTAAATTTGTATTTTCATCATCTTTTACATTATTGAATATAATTTTTAATGTTGGGATTCCTCTTTTTTCTTTTTTACAAATAAAGGTTAAAGTATTTTCTAAGTCTAAAATTCCCTTATAACTACCAATGCCATCATTAATTGGAATTAAAATTAAATCACTCATTATTAACCAATTAATAGCAAAATCATTTATTGTTGGTGGATAGTCAATCAAGACATAATCATAACTATTAAATACATTTTTATTCTTTGTATAAATCATTTCACTAACCATATAATATTCATTTTCTTTAAAAATGCTTTTAATAATTTCATTCATTCTATTTAATTCTTCTGAACCTAAAATAATGTCAATGTTTTTATACTTTGTTGATTGAATAATTTGATTAATTTTTACCATTTCTAATGCTGGCACAAAATTAATAAAAGTTTTTTTATTATCAATATTTTTATTACTAAATTGGACTGATAAGGTTGCTTGAGGGTCAAGGTCAATCAGTAACACCTTTGCTCCATCAAGAGCAAACTTATAAGCAACATTTTTGCATAATGTCGTTTTTCCGACCCCACCTTTTTTGTTACAAAAACTAATCATCTTCATTTTGTATATTTTCCTTTCCATAACGTTCTTCTAAAATAATTGTCATTAAAGTTGTATATTTTAGTCTTTTATTTTGTGCTTCTTTTTTAAATGCCTCTACTAAATTAATAGGGCATGTCATAGTTGGAATTTTTAACTGGTGTGGTCTTTGTTTATATTCTTTTTTATTAGAATATGAAACTAATTTTTCAACTTGTGAAACACTATCAAAACTAGAGTTATTATTTAATAAAACATTTTTTAATTTTGGCATTTTATTTTCCTTTCTTTAAATACTATTAATATTATTTATTGTATTAATAGTATTATAAATTATTAATTAAATAAAATCAACATTTATTTTTAAAAATACTATTAATATTATTTATTGTATTAATAGTATTATAAATTAGTTAATTTTATATTTTTATTGCCATTTACCCGTGAAAATAACGTTCGATGCGCCACAGAGGACGATAACAAAACAAACAATGAAAAACCCTTATAAAATAAGGGTTTTAAATAGGGGACTATGTTAAATTATTAGGTTTGTATTGCTCTAAATATTGCACAAGAATACTAATCATTTTCTTATGATAAAATTACTTTGTATCAAAATGTATTAAATATCAACTTAGCAATAAAAAATAATAACAATTTCAGAAAGGAAAATATACAAAATGAAAAAACTACTAAGTTTATTAAGTGTATTAACAATTAGTGGAACTGCTATCCCAACAACAATTGCCGCTAGCCCTTATCAAAAAGAACAGGAAAAGGAATACTACCAAGATACAATTAATTATGAATTTTTTCTTCGTGAACCTAATAAAATATTTTTTACCTTTTCAAAAAAAGATGAAATGAAATTAAAAAATATTAAATATATATTTATATAAAAAATAAAAAAAATATTAAATATCAAAAAAAATATTTAACATTAATTTTATTGATATTTTAAATAACGGAGTTTGACAAGATTGAAGATTAAATTCTAATTCATATAATGCTATTTCTGAAAAAATAATTGATAATTTTGATTTAATTAATAACATTATAGAAAAAACAAAACAAGATTATTATCAATTAAATACCAATGATGAAAAAAGTTATTTTTCTTTTTTTCCAAGTACTAAAGGAATACCTTATTCATATATAACAGAAATAAGTAACCAAATTAACAAAGT
>NZ_PUUH01000009.1:0-3788 GCF_002968355.1 Spiroplasma sp. ChiS
ACACGAGATAATAACAAATATCGCTTGGCGGGTTATCAAGCAATTAATGACACAGCAATTAAAGAATTGCATTATTTAACTGTGTCTGATCGCCGCTTATTTAACTGTGTCTGATCGCCGCTACGAAAAAGAAGAAGCAACAAACCCTTTTTTAAGTGGGTTAACTTACCAACAAGCACGCAAACAAATTTGCGCTGAAAGCGACAAATTAAAATAAGAATACCAATCTTTCGTAAAAAACAAGTATTCTGTTAATTCCAATAAAAACCGAGCAAGAGAAAATAATTCTCTTGTTGATAATTATAACACTGTTTACGAAAAAAAACAAGGGCGCCCCACCAGAAATGTCCGAAGAAGAACTCAACAAGTTATTAGTGGAATTAGACAACTTAGACTAACTCCCCTATCGAGTTCTTAACTCCCCTACCAACAAAGCACAGAACTTGCATAAAACCACAGAGTAGCAAGACAACAAATAAACAAAACCAAGATATGGTCGTGATCATATCATTTTTGCTGTTTAGTAAAAAGCGATATTTTTTATTTCTTTTGCTTCCAATAGAAAACCAAAATAAATACCATTACTATATCAAAACAAAATATTTAATAAATTTTATATACTTTTAAAATATATTTATTAGTATTTTATTCAAAAAATATTAAATATTTAGAATATATAATATAATTAAATTTAATAAAAAAAAAAAAGGAATAGAAAAATGAAAAATTTGTTGATGAGTTTAAAGTTTATAATATTAATAATAATTTTAAGTCATATTATATTATTTACTACATTATCATTAGTTAGTTGTAATTATAAAAATAATATAGATTTTAATACAATAAATAATATATTACCAACTTCTAATAGCATAAAAAAATATTTAAAAACTAAAAATTATAATATTGAAAATTTTGATGTTGATATAGAACCAGGGATGAAAACAGCAATAATTCGTTTTATGCCTGATGTTAATAATAAACCATTTTTAACAAAAAAAATTAATTTAATATGATCAACAAATGATATTAATAAGATTATTACTTTTACTTCATTACCATTACCAGTTGAATTTATTCCAATAATAGAAAATGAATATAACCCTAAATACAAATTAACACCAGAATCAGCCTTAAATGCTATTAATTTATTGAATGGAACTAATTTTTCTTTTTCTGATATTGAAATAAAAATTAATGAATCAAATCATAATTTAATGATTACACCAAAATTAAATGGAAATTTTATTGGTTCAACAGTTGAAATTATTAATGAACCAATTAGTTTAAACCAATTATTTCCATTAGATAATATTGGTAATGTATATATTGTTAAAGAAGTTTGAGATTCATATATATCTTCACATAATTCAACAAATTTAGGAATATTAGCAAGTGTTTTAGAAGTTGCAGGAGATCGTAATCGTTTTTCTGGGTTTTATAAAACAACACTAAAGTTTTTAATTTCTAGTTGTTTTTTGAAAAATAAAATAAAATTATTTATTGACGAAAAAAAACAAGAAGGAACATTAAAAATATCAGCAAATAATTATAAAAATATTATTAATGAATCAACAATAATTTTTAAATTTAAAATTATTACAAATCCAAAAAAATTTTTAAATTTTAAAAGTAAAAAACCAAATAAAGATGAAGAAATAAATGTTACTTTAGATAAAACATATACAAAAGATACAATTGATATATTACGTTATGATCTTGTTAAAAAAATAATAGGGCAAGATTTTGCTAATAAATATAAAGATATTTTATATGATGAAATTTGATTAATTAGTTTTGATAATAATAAAAAAGAGGCAATTTTAACACCTAAGCCAGGATCAAAATTATTTGCTGTTTCTGATCAAGAATCACAAGATTATAAATTAATACCACATTATACTTTAAAAGTAATTTTTAAATAAAAAAATAATGATAGTCAAATTTATATCGAATTTGAACGCACCCGCAAGTCACCCAAACGGTTTAGAAAAAGTTAGATGTAAATACTAAACAATTACGAAATTTGAAGCAATAAGGAATAAATGTTATAAAAATAATATATAAATATTTAAAAATAAAGGAGATAAAATAACAATGAAAAAATACTAAGTTTAATTGGAGCAGTTAGTTTAACTGAAACTGGAGCAAGTAGTGTTGTCGCTTGTTGATATGAAAAAGAGAAAGAATATACCGATAAAGAATTACTAAAACTTAAAGAAATAAATAAAATAGATACTGCTAACCAAGAAATTAAAGACAACTTAGAATGAATAGCACCCCAAGAAGAACCATTTAACATTATTGATAATTATAACCATTATTTTTATGTTGTGTGGCGTGGTGATGAAAATGATAATTGAAGAATTATTAAGTTTAAATATAATAGTTCCTCAAAAGTTTTGGATACCGACAGTTTTGGTAGTTCAATTGTTTTACTACCCGCCGAAAAGGAAACATATTTAGTTGTTAAAGAGAAGAAATTTGTTAATTCTTATACTTATTGAATCGCACTACATAGTGCTTATTATAGAAAATATATTAAAGCAGTTTATCGTTGAAATTTATATACAAAAGAACCCAATTTAGTTCTTGATAGTGATGGCGATGTAAAGGTTCAGGGTGAATATTAACAATTATTATTATATTATCAAGCAATATTTCTTAATCCCTATTAAATCAATACAATAAAAACAATTTTATTTATTTAATGATTGACTGTGTCTTTATTCTTTTAAAATAAAACATAGTTATTGTGTGTTTCAAATTTTGTAGGTGTCTAGTTCTTGTCACGCATAGTTATTGATTTGATTTTCAATTCAATTAGAGAGTGTTTGTGTTGGGGTAATTCAGTGGACTTGGTAGTTGTCTTTATAGTATTTGCGGAGACCATCAAGTTTTTTTCTAAACCGCTCGGGGGTTTTTCGTATGCGCTCAAATTCCACTAATTGAATTATCCCATCATTTTTATAAACAATTAAGTCAGGGTAGGCGTTGAGATTACCATTTTCCATTTTGAGATCCCGCTCTGTTTGGTAGTGATCGATATCGGTTTGACTACAAAGTCATACACTACATAAATAATAATACAAATTATATTTACTAAGCATAATATTTGTATATTTTTATAATTTGCTATATAATGAATTTTTTAGCATTTTAAAATGCTATGACAATTAAAAACGGAAACACAATCCATTTTGACACAACTGTGTTTCCATAGACATCTTAACATATTTTATTTAACTTAAAATGTGTTGTATCAATTATTATAATTTTGTTTGTGGAAATGGCGGTCTGTTATTTCCCTTTTTATTTGTTTTTGAAAAAAGGAGTTGAAAACAAATTATTTAATTCTCCCTTGTGGTAAAATAAAAACAACTAAATAAACAAAAAGAAAAATGACCCAAACGTCATTCTTCTATACACCTATTAAGTGGTCAAGCAAACCACTTAACTAGGGCTTATTGATTTAACCCCCACCGTTTTATGGTAGGTCAGTTAAATTATAACATTTTTTAATTTTTGTGTATAGGTAGAGTGATAAAAAAGTCATTCTACCTATTTTTTTATTTAAATATTAAAATAACAAAAATTAAGTCTATATCAGCGTTGAAATAACCAAAAAGAATGATTCTTTTTTAGATTTTGGAAAATATCAACACTGATAAAGGGTTTAAATATTGTGAAAACCGTAGAAAGGAGCATATTATTATGCAAGAACTAACACAACAAACAGAACAACTCAATTATCACTTTGTTGAGATAAATGGGTTTAGTTATAAAGT
>NZ_PUUH01000010.1:0-3759 GCF_002968355.1 Spiroplasma sp. ChiS
AAACTGGTATTATTATTTATAATTTTTTGAAAAAGAAAATAATTAATAAAATTAATAATATTACTTTTAGTTCTAATTCTGAAGAAGAAGCAATAAATAATATGTATTTAATATTAAATGATTTTAAAAATAAAATTTGTTCTTATTTAAGCAAAGTTATTGTAATAATTGAAGATTACCAACTTCATAAAGGTTTAAAAATAAAAAACCCATTATCTACTCCTAAATTTATTGGTGGTTTAAAAGTTTTATGTAAATATTTATTTAATTTAAATTATGTTTTACAATCGCCAGTTGTTAAGAAAAATTATATTTATAAAGGAAATATTAAAATGACAGAGCATGAATTAGATGCTTGGAAGCATTTACAATATTTTTTATTAAAAGGAGTTGATAAAAATGGCACAAACAAAAAGTAATTTATCTAAAAAATCAATAACTAATAAAAAAAAAATAAAAAATAAAAAAGTTAATAATTTAGAATTAACTGTTAAATTACATGAAAATCCTATTAAAACTAAAATTAAAGCACTTGTTGCTGGTGGCGTTGAAGTTGATGTTTGTTCGGCTAAATGTCAGTGAGACGGATTAAATTATTCAACATTATCAATATATAACCCATCTGTTTTAACTGAATTTTTGAAATTAAAAAAAGAAGATGAGATAAAAATTAAAGACTCAGTATTTAATCAGTTAAATATAAAAACTAAACGCTATTTTTTATCTTTTCGAGTAGATAGTTTTGAAATTATACAAAAAGCAATTAGAAAAAGAACAAATACAAATATTAAAAAATAGGAGGAAAAACAATGGCATTAAAAAATGTAAAATATGTTCTTATCAATGAAGAAAATGAACCAATTAAAAATGAAGATGGTAGTTTAGACATTAAAACTGCTGAAATTATTTTAGAAAATACTGCTGAAGTTGAAGAATTTAATGCAAGTAATTTAGAAAATAGTAATCAACAAATCAACGAATTACAAACAAAAAATACTGAATTAACTTCTCAAATTAAACAACAAACGCTGCAATTAAAACAAATTGAAGTAATTGACTTTATTAATTCTAATGAAGAATTTAAAAATGTTTTATTAAAATCTTATGATATTAATGATGATAATGATGATATTGAAATCATAAAAACACAATTGCAAAGTGTTTATGATGAATTAATTAAGGTACAAACAGTTAATACTGGTGTGGAGTACCAAAAACAGAAGAAAAACAAAACAATATTTTAGATACAGACAATGTATTTAATAAATAGAAAGAAGGAATAAAATTATGGCACAAAATCCACAAAGAATTTTCGGTGATATTGTAAACCAAGCAATAGTTAATGATAAAGAAACATTTGAACAATGATATTTACAAACTTATCAACAAAAATTAAGCTGGGAAGCATTATTTGCATGAAAAGATGCAAATAAATTTGGTTATCAATATAAAATAAAGAAAAATATTAAATATAAACAAGGTCTGGGAAAAAATGGACAAGTATTTAATACAGATGATAATTTATTAAAATATTCAGCAGTAGAATTTGAGGATGCAACTGTTGTATTAAATACAATTTTAACTTTTGCTCGTAAATTAGACCCCGTAGAAAGTGATTTTAACCCTAATCTTTGGGCTGTTGATATTGAACAAGCAATGGATACTGAAGTTGCTTATAAACGAAATAAAATTTTAGAAATTATTAATAAAGGAGAAGTTACAACTATTCAAGGAAATAAAGCAGATGATACAAATGCTTTACAAATCCACGATGAAATTATGGATAAAATATATGAAAATGGTTTTACTCCATCAGAAACAGTTGTACTAGGTTCAGCAGATTTTATCCGTGGAATTCGTAATAAATTACAGTTGCAAATTGGAGCAAATGACCAAATTAATAGTGTAATTGAAACAAGCGGAGCAATGAAAACTGTTGAAGGAACAACATATTATATGGTTCCTAAAAAATTACCCATTATTAATGAAGATGGTTCAGAAGGAACAATTACTTTATTACCAAATGGTGTTAATGCAATTGCCTTTAAATTTAGTAAAAAATATGATCCACTAATTTTACGTAAAAAAGACCACACCCCATTAAGGGTTGGTGCAGCAGCATTAGGTACTGGAATGGGTAATACTTTAATTATGGAAAGAGTTTTATATTTAGGTGGTGCAGTAGTTGAACCAAAAGGAATTATTAAACACACCTATGTAATACCTTTATCAACAGTTATTACAACACCTAATTTAGGTCAAATTACAATGGCTGGTGATACACCAACAACAGCAGAATTAGAAACTGCTATTAAGACAAAAAATACTAATTATCAAACTGGAGATGCAACATTCTCTAATATTACATCTACTGGCGCATTAGCAACTGGCAATCCAAATAAATATAGTGGCACAGTCCTTCTAATTTATTCAAAGTAAGTAGCGCCATAGATATCCACGGTAAAATTAAAAATGTTAATAGTTTAACAAATGATGAAATAATTAAAGGAATTGTCGTACCACAAAAAGTATCAAGTGAAGATTTAAGACCGCTTTTAAATGATAAAGTTTTAAAAGTAGTTAAAGCGGTTGATGCAAGTTTAACAGCAGATGATTATGTTTGATGACCGTTATATTATCAAGGTTAACTATCAAGTTATGATATTACTACAACAGATATTTATGTTGATATTTATATTGCTGGTAAAAATAATGCAACTGGTGTTGCTCAAGTTCAGTATTATAAAGTACAAAAAGTAAATCAAATAAGTATTAAACAATTTAATAAAGATAATATTGGAACTTTAAAAACACCTTGATATAGTGAAGTTCCTGATTTAACTAAAAAAGCAGATGTAATTACTGAAATGAATACTGGTTTTATTAAAGCAATTCAAAAAATTAATGCTGGTTTAACAACTTCAGATTATATTGTTAATATTTTAGATTATGATCATTAAATATTTAATGATAGAGATGAGGGTAATTTTAGCAATAATGTTTCGGTACCATATAGTTTAATTGGTACAAATTGATTAACTGGTGAAACAACAAGAATGGAAATTACAGTTCCAGCAGCAACTAAAAAAACCCAAAATAAAAAATAAAAATGCCAATTGGAACAACAAAAACTGCTCTTATTTATGCTGTTAAAACGCCAACCAGATTGTCAATCCAACAACAAAAAAGTTTTGATTTACAATTATTAGAATTTTTAGGAATACAAGTTTTAGCACTTGGTTTATCAGTTTTAACTGGTGGGATTGCTTCTGCTGTTGGATTAGGTGCGGGATTATCTAATTTTGCTGCTGCCCTTATATCGTTTGGAGTAGAAACAGCAACTGATTTTACAGTCAATCAAATATATGATAAATTAACCTCAGAAGTTACGGCAAAAAGTACCGCTTTAAATTTATTGCCAGCAATTGCGGGTATTGGTAAATTAACTCGTGCTGCACGAACAACTAGAATTTTAAAATTAGCAAAAGAAACAAAACTACTTGAAAAATTAGGAATAGTAACTGCTAAAAACATAGAAGATGTTGTAAGGCAAGTTGCGGGCAAAAAAATTTTATTTAACAAATTAATATTTGATTTTACTAAACAAGCAAATAATGAGACTTTATTATATACAATTGGAAAATTAGCACGTAATGATTTTTCTAAGGGTTTTAAAATTTCTAATTTAGGGAAAATTAACAATCTATTAAAAATTGAAAAAAACTTACAAAAAATAAGTCCAAAGTTGGTACAAAAAGC
>NZ_PUUH01000011.1:0-26968 GCF_002968355.1 Spiroplasma sp. ChiS
GTTTACACAGAAGAAGAAATAATGTTAATCAGAAAAGAATAGATTGAGCAGTTAATGTTATAAATGATAAACTCCGACCGTGTTTAAATTGAATAAGTGCAAAAGAAATGTTTTTACAGAATATTTAAAGAAATTTATTAATTAAAATTTAATAAATGCTTTTTTAGTATGATTAAATATGCTTAAATTAAGTTATATTTATAAAATATTTTATTTTTTTTAAAGTTGCATTTGTTAAAAATGATGTTATCATCAAATTAACAAGAGGCAAAAATTACTGCTTGCATTTACAGGATTCCATAATATTAATTATAATGATATGAAACAAAGAAGTAAAAAAAGATAAAATATTTCATTTTTTTTCTTAAAAAAGACTTGCATTATTGATTATTATCCAATAAAATAAATAAGCATGTATATTTTATGGGAACATCTTTTGTGTTCTATCACTGATACACTGATAGGCGTTGTAAATGTTTACAGAAAAAATATGAATAAATTAGGAGGAAAAGTAATGGCTAAAACTAAAATGAGAATTAAATTAAAAGGTTTTGATCACCGTGTGGTTGATCAATCAATTAAAAAAATCATTGAAGCAGCTCAAGCCGCAGGAGTACAGGTAAAAGGGCCAATCCCTTTACCAACTGATCGTAATATCATTACTATTTTACGAGCAACTCATAAATATAAAGATTCAAGAGAACAATTTGAAATGAGAACACATAAAAGAATTATTGATATTATTAATCCTGATGGTCCAAAGGTAATTGACACTTTAAAAAGAGTGCAACTACCAAGTGGTGTGGAAATTGAAATGAAATAAATAACCATTCTTAAGTTTAATTTATAGACAAGATATACATGACGTATTTTCAAGGAGGAAAGAAATGAAAGGAATCTTAGGACGCAAAATTGGTATGACACAAATTTTTGCTACCGATGGTAGATTAATACCAGTTACAGTAGTTGAAGTAGAACCAAATGTTGTTTTACGAGTGTTAACAAAAGAACAAAATGGTTATCAAGCGCTTCAATTAGCTGTTGAAGATAAAAGAATTAGCTTGGTTTCAAAACCAGACCAAGGACAATTCAAAAAAGCGAATACAACACCTAAGCGCTTCGTTAAAGAAATCAGAAATATGGATGGTTATAATCCTGGTGATATTATTAAAGCTGATATCTTTACTGCTGGGGAATTCGTTGATGTTACAGGAACTTCAAAAGGGAAAGGATTTACAGGTTCAATTAAAAGACACAACTATTCACGGGGACCAATGGGACATGGTTCAGGTTATCACCGTGGCGTTGGGTCAATGGGAGCTATTGCCCCAAATCGAATTTTAAAATCTAAAAAAATGTCTGGACATATGGGAACCGAAAAAGTAACAATTCAAAATTTAGAAGTTATTGCAATTGATACTGAAAAAAATGCTTTATTAGTAAAAGGTTCAATTCCAGGTCCCAAAAAACAATTTGTAGTTATTAAAGAAGCAATTAAAGGTTTAGAACCAAATACACCAACAGAACTAGTTAAAAGAACTGTTGAAACAAAAACACCAGAACCCACAATAAAAGAAGAAAAACCAGTTGAAGGAGTTGTTGATGTAACAGTTGATACAACACCAACAGCAGTCACTGATGCACCAGCATCAAAGACAGAATAGTTTTGTAGAAAGGGATTTTAAAATGAAATTACAAGTACTTGATGCGAAGGGAACGAGCGTTAAAGAAATTAGTGTAAATGATGCCATTTGAGGAATTGAGCCACATCAGCAAGCAATGTTTGATGCTGTTATTGCACAACAAGCCGCAATGCGTCAAGGTACACACAAAACTAAGACAAGAACTGAAGTATCTGGTGGGGGAAGAAAACCTTGAAGACAAAAAGGAACTGGTCGTGCTCGCCAAGGTTCAATTAGAGCACCACAATGAAAAGGAGGAGGGATTGTTTTTGGTCCAACTCCGGAGAAAAATTATTTAAAACATGTCAATAAGAAAGTTAGAAAATTAGCAATTAAATCTGCATTATCATTAAAAGTTCAAGATAAAAACATTATGATAATTGATCAATTTGGAATTGATAAACCTTCAACAAAAGCAATGGTTGAAGTCTTAAATAATTTAAAAGTTAATGGTGAAAAACTATTAATTATTACCACAGAAGGTGATGAAGTTAATTTTAAATCATCACGTAATATCGAAAAAGTAAATATAATTACATCAACTGGTATTAATATTTATGATTTATTAAATGCAAACAAATTATTAGTAACAGAACAAGCAGTAAAAGCAATTGAGGAGGTGTACGCATAATGCATATTACAAATGTCATTAAAAAACCAATTTTATCAGAAAAAACATATCGTAATATGGCGAATGGGGTTTATACTTTTGAAGTTGCGCGTACTGCAAACAAAGTTCAAATTAAAAAAGCTTTTGAAAAAATCTTTGAAGTAAAGGTTGAAAAAGTTAATGTTATTAATTATGACCCAAAAGAAAAGAAAATGGGAAAATTTGTTGGAGAAACAACATACACAAAACGTGCAGTTATTAAATTAAAACCAGGTGAGAAATTAGATTTATTAGGAGAAGATAAATAATTCCAGGATACACTATCTGGGACTGTTTATTGGCGAAATAGGAGGATAAATAACAATGCCAATTAAGAGTTTTAAACCAGTCACACCGAGTCGTCGTAATATGACGTCATTAGATTATTCCGTGCTGACAACTGACCGCCCGGAAAAATCATTAGTTGAAACTAGGAAAAAACATGCTGGTCGTAATAACCAAGGAGTTATTACAACAAGACATAAAGGTGGCGGCCACAAAGTTAAATATCGTATTATTGACTTTAAACGTAATAAAGATAATATTGTTGGAAAAATTGCAACAATTGAATATGATCCAAATCGTAATGCCTTTATTTGTTTAGTTAATTATGTTGATGGTGAAAAAAGATATATTTTGGCACCAAAAACCATTAAAATTGGAATGCAAATTGTTAGTGGTGAGAAGACGGATATTAAAGTTGGAAACTGCATGAAATTAAAAAACATTCCAGAAGGGACTGTTCTACATAATTTAGAATTACGTCCAGGCAAAGGTGGACAATTAGCTCGTTCAGCAGGTTCATCAGTGCAATTATTAGGGAAAGATGAAGATGGCAAATATGTCACAATTCGGTTAACATCAGGTGAAGTTCGTAAGGTTTTAGGAGAATGTCGAGCAACAGTTGGTGAAGTTGGAAACGAAGATTATGCCCTAGTAAATTGAGGAAAAGCGGGACGAAACCGTTGACGTGGAATTCGTCCAACTGTTCGTGGGTCAGTTATGAACCCAAATGACCACCCGCATGGTGGGGGAGAAGGTAAAGCTCCAGTTGGGCGAAAAGCACCAATGACACCATGAGGTAAAAAAGCATTAGGGGTCAAAACTCGTAACAAGAAAAAAGCTTCAACTAAATTAATCGTTAGAAGACGTACTAAATAATCTTGCTAATTAGGGTTAATCCGACAAATAATAGTTGAAAGTAAAAATCAAAATTAGAGAGATTATATATAGGAGGTAAAACAATGTCACGAAGTCTGAAAAAAGGGCCATTTGTTGATAAACATTTACAAAAAAAAGTTGAAGCGTTGAATGCTGCGAATAAAAAAGAAGTTGTTAAAACTTGATCAAGAAGAAGCGTTATCTTCCCAGAGTTTATTGGTCATACTTTTGCTGTCCACAATGGAAAAGAACATATCCCAGTTTATGTTACCGAAGATATGGTTGGTCATAAATTGGGAGAATTCTCACCAACGAGAAAATTTGGTGGACATGGCGACGATAAGAAGAAAAAATAATTAAATTCAGAAAGTGAGTATTTATATAAATGGATGTAAGAGCAAACTTAAGAAGTATTAGAATATCGCCGCGAAAAGTAAGACTAGTTACCGATTTAATTCGGAATAAAAAAGTGGGAGACGCAATAGTTATTCTTAACAACACAAACAAAAAATCATCAGTTCCAGTTCAAAAATTAGTTAAATCAGCGGTAGCAAATGCCGTTAATAATAATGGATTGGATGCTGATCGCTTATTTATTAAAGAAATCTTCGTTAACGAAGGACCAACATTAAAACGTTTCCGTCCGCGTGCACATGGACGAGCATATGAAATATTGAAGAGAACAAGTCATATCACAGTTACTGTTAGTGATGGGCAACAATAAGAAAGGAAGATAACAAGAGATGGGTCAAAAAGTTAGTCCAACAGGATTACGAGTTGGAGTTATTAAAACGTGAGATTCAAGATGATACGCTGAAAAGCAAGAATATGTCAAATGATTGCATCAAGATATCAAGATTAGAAAAGCTCTAATGAAAGAATTAAAAGGAGCAAGTGTTTCTAAAATTGAAATTGAACGAACAAAAAAAGAAATTGTTATCTTTATTAGAACTGCTCGTGTTGGTGTTGTCTTAGGACAAGAAGGAAAAAACATCGCAAAATTAGTAAAATTAGTACATATTACAATTGGCGATCGTAAAATGGAAGTAAAAATTAATGTTGTTGAAATTAAAAACTCGGACACTGATGCACAATTAGTGGCAAATACCATTGCTGAACAGATTGTTAATCGTGCATCATTTAGAAGTGTACAAAAATTAGCAATTAAAAAAGCAATGAAAGCTGGAGCACAAGGAATTAAAACTTCCGTTTCAGGACGTTTAGGAGGCGTAGATATGGCGCGAACAGAAGGATATACCAAAGGAACCGTCCCATTAGCAACTTTACGTAGTGATATTGATTATGCTTTAGCAGAAGCTTTAACAACCTATGGCCAAATTGGAGTTAAAGTTTGAATTTGTAAGGGAGAAATCTTAAGCAAAGAATTAGTTTCCACAAGTGATGAAAAACCAAAGTTTGAAAAACGCGATTTTAATCGTTCAAACAATAATCGTCGTGATCAAGCACCAAAATCACATTCTGTTGCTAAGGAGGCAAAATAATGTTATTACCAAAAAGAACAAAATATCGTCGTCCGCATCGTATTAAATATGAAGGAAAAGCAAAAGGAAATACGAAAGTAGATTTTGGAGAATTTGGATTAAAATCAATAGATGGAGCGTGAATTACAAACCGCCAAATTGAAGCAGCGCGGATTGCGATGACACGTTATATGAAACGTTGAGGAAAAGTTTGAATTAGAATTTTTCCTCATATGGCAAAAACAAAAAAACCATTAGAAGTTCGAATGGGTTCAGGAAAAGGTTCACCTGAAGAATGAGTAGCAGTTGTTAAAACAGGAACTGTTATGTTTGAAGTAGCAGGGGTTTCCGAAGAAACTGCCCGTGAAGCATTACGATTAGCAATGCATAAATTACCAGTAAGATGTAAGATTGTTAAAAAAGGAGAAGAGTAAGAGATGAATGATTTAACCAAAAAATCAGTTGAAGAATTGAAAAAACTGGAAGAAGAATCACGTGCTGAATTATTTGCGTTACGATTCCAATCAGCAATGGGGAATTTAGAAAAACCACATCGCATTGGGGAATTAAAAAATCAAATTGCTCGCATTTTAACAATCTTATCTGCTCGTAAAAATTCTGGGGAAAATACGGCAATTAATGTTAAAGTTAATTTAAATGAAACATATGCGAAAATTGAAAAAGAATCACAAGCATTTGCAAAACAACGCAAGGCAAAAATTGAACAAATGATGGCTGAGCAACAAGCTGCTGAAGGAAAAATGGCAAATTTAATGGATTTACCATTAAATGATGCAATGGATTTAACAGAAGAACAAGTTGTTGTTTCAACACCAATAGGAGAAACAAATGGTCTTGATGAACAAAAAGCACCAGTTGCTGCAAAGAAACCAGCCGCTGTTAAAGATTCTCCTAAGCAAAAAGATGTTGCGGAAGAAAAAACTGCAACTGGAAAAGCAGCCACACCAGTGGCTAAAAAAGATGTTGCACAAGAAACTAAAACTGATAAGGATGCAGCATTAAAAGCTTTAATTAAAGAAAAAGCTGCGGCAAAGAAACCAGCCGCAAAAAGTAAAACATCAACACCAAGCGGCAAAACAACAGTGACTGTTAAATCAGTTACTTCTACTAAAAAATATATTGAAGTACCGAAAGAAACAAAAAAACCAGCACAAACAAAGACTGTCAAAAAAGCATCTGAACTTAATGCAAAAGAAAAATTAGTAGTAATCAAAAGTTCTGTTGCGATGGGTGGTACTGCAAAAGAGCGTGAGTCAGGAGTTAAGATTGATTTAGAATTAAAAGCAAAAGATCCTAACGCAAAAGAATATACTTACGGCACAAATTGAAAAGAAAATCGTGATAAAATTTTAACCGCTAGTAAAACAACAAAAAAAGCCGATAACAAAACAACTAAGAAAGGGACAGGAAAAAAATAATGGAAAGAAATAGTCGTAAAGTCTTACAAGGACGTGTTATTTCAGATAAATCTGAAAAAACAATTACTGTTTTAGTTGAAACATATAAAAATCACCCCTTATATAAAAAACGTGTAAAGTATTCAAAAAAATATTTAGCACACGATGAACAAAATCAAGCCCATATTGGAGATAAAGTAAGCATTATGGAAACGCGTCCTTTATCAAAAACTAAACACTTTCGTTTAATTGAAGTTATTGAAAAAGCAATTGGTTAGTAAGAAGAGAATAATAAAAAAATGATCCAACAAGAATCAAGATTAAAAGTTGCTGATAACTCTGGGGCAAAAGAAGTGTTAGTAATTAAAAATTTGGGTGGTTCATGACGAAAGTTTACTAATATTGGGGATATTGTTGTATGTACAATTAAAAAAGCAACCCCTGGTGGAATTGTTAAAAAAGGACAAGTTGTTAAAGCGGTTATCGTGCGTACTAAACGTGGTTTGAAACGAAGTGATGGAACACAAATTCAATTTTCAGAAAATGCTGTTGTATTAATTAAAGATGATAAAAATCCACGAGGAACACGGATTTTTGGGCCAATTGCCCGGGAAGTTAAAGATGCTGGTTTTGTAAAAATTTCATCATTAGCACCAGAAGTATTATAGGAGGCTATATTATGGATAAAGTTAAATTTAAAAAAGGTGACTTAGTGAAAGTTATAGCCGGAAAATACAAAGGAACAGAAGGACCAATCATTCGTGTCTTACGTGAAAAAAGTCGTGTGGTAATTGAAGGAATTACAAATATTAAACATGTAAAACCTTCGCAAGATAACACTGAAGCAGGAATTCAACAAGTTCCCGCTTCAGTTCATATTTCAAATGTTGCATTAATTGATCCAAAAAATAAAAAAGAAATTACTAAAATTAGTTATCAAATTGCTGATAATGGTAAAAAAGTTCGCATTGCTCGTAAATCAAAAGCGCATTTAGCGTAGAAAGGAATAATGATTAATAATGAATGTTAATTTAGAAAAAAAATATAAGAATACAATTGTTAAAGAATTATTCAAAGAGCAAGACTTTCAATCAATAATGCAGGTTCCTGTTGTTAAAAAAATTGTTGTTAACATGGGAGCTGGTGATGCAACACAAAATAGTAAAGTAATTGAAGATATTACAAATCAATTAGCATTAATAACTGGCCTACGACCAGTTATTACCAAAGCTAAAGGTTCAATTGCTTCCTTTAAATTACGTGAAGGAATGTCAATTGGAGCAAAAGTTACTTTACGTGGGAAAAAAATGTATCAGTTTTTAGACAAACTAATTAACATTGCTTTACCACGAGTAAGAGATTTCCGTGGGCTTAATAAAGATGCCTTTGATGGGCGTGGAAATTATACCCTAGGAATTAAAGAACAAATTATTTTCCCTGAAATTGACTATGATAAAGTTAAAAGAGTACGGGGAATGGATATTACAATTGTCACAAGTGCAACTAATGATGCTGATGCTCGAGCATTATTAAACAAAATGGGAATGCCATTTAAAAAATAGGAGGAAAGAAGATATGGCCAAAAAATCATTAAAAGTTAAACAACAATGCCATCCAAAATTCAAGGTAAGAGGTTATACTCGATGTGGAAACTGTGGGCGACCTCATGCTGTGTTACGTAAATTTGATTTATGTCGTTTATGCTTTAGAAATTTAGCAAGTAAAGGACAAATTCCTGGGGTTAGAAAAGCTTCATGATAGAAAGAGAGACTAATTAATTATGATGATTGATACAATCGCTGATATGCTAACAAGAATTCGCAATGCTAATCAACGTTTACACAGAAGTGTAAAAATGCCATCAAGTAAAATGAAAATAAGAATTGCTGAGATTTTGAAAGAAGAAGGCTATGTCGAAGATTTTAAAGTATCAGGGGATATTAAAAAAGACTTAACGTTAACTTTAAAGTATAAAGGTAAAACAAAAGTTATTTCAGGATTAAAACGAATCTCAAAACCAGGTTTAAGAGTTTATGTAACCGTTGAAAAAGTACCTCAAGTTTTAAATGGGATGGGAATTGCAATTATTTCAACAAACCAAGGAATTATGACAGACAAAACAGCAAAACAAGCTCACTTAGGTGGGGAAGTTATTGCTTATGTGTGATAGAAATATTTAAAGGAGAGCAAAACAATGTCTAGAATTGGTAATAGAGAGTTAAAAATTCCAGTTGGTCTTGAAGTAACAATTCAACCAAATAATGTTATTGTAAAAGGCGTAAAAGGACAATTAGAACAAACAATTCCAAGTGTTATTACTGTTGTCGCCAAAGAAGGTGTTGTGACAACAACTAGAGCAAATGATGTGAAACATAGTAAGCAATTACATGGCACAATTAATTCTTTAATTCAAGGAATGTTAGAAGGTGTCAGCAAAGGTTTCAAAAAAGAATTAGAAATTAATGGAGTAGGGTATCGTGCGGCGTTAGTTGGTGATAAGTTAACGTTAAGTTTAGGATATTCACATCCAGTTGAATATAAAATTCCGCAAGGAATTACAATTACACTTCCAAAGCCAACACAAATTATTGTGGAAGGAATTTCAAAACAATTAGTTGGTGAAGTAGCTGCAAACATCAGAAATTATCGTAAACCAGAACCTTACAAAGGTAAAGGAGTTAAATACAAAAACGAACACATTATCCGTAAAGAAGGAAAATCTGCTGGTAAATAGCAGAAGAAAGGAATATCAACAATGGCAAATTTACAAAGTCAAAGTCGTAGTGCAAAACGAAAAAGAAGACATTTTCGTGTTCGTGCCAAAATTAATGGTACAACAGCTGTTCCTCGTTTAAATGTGTTTAAATCAAATGGGCATTTTTATGCCCAATTAATTGATGATGTGAAGCAAAAAACAATTGTTGCAGCCTCAACATTAAAAATGGTTGGTTTAAAATCAAGAAGCAATATCGCTGCGGCAGAAAAAGTTGGCACTGAAATTGCAAAAAAAGCACTTGAAAAAAAAGTTACAATGGTAGTATTTGATCGTGGTGGATATTTATACCATGGAAAAGTAAAAGCATTTGCAGAGGCTGCTCGTAAAGCAGGATTGAAATTTTAAAAGGAGCAATAAGAAGATATGGCAGAGAATAAAACAGATTTAAAACCAAATACAGGAAACACAGTTCATCCAGCAGCAAAAAGAGAAGGGCCACAACATAATCCTCGTCAAGGCAATCAACGTTTTGAGCGTAATGATCGCCGTGGCGATGAAAATATGTTTGAAGAAAAAGTCGTAACAATTCGTCGTGTTACTAAAGTAACAAAAGGAGGGCGTCATTTCCGCTTTGCGGCAGTTGTTGTGATTGGTGATAAAAAAGGTCGCGTTGGTTTTGGGACTGGGAAAGCAAACGAAGTTCCTGATGCAATCAAAAAAGCAATTAAAGAGGCAAAAAAACAATTAGTAAAAGTGCCACTAGTGGGAACAACTGTTCCGCATGAAGTTATTGGTCATTTTGGAGCAGGAAAAGTATTAATTAAACCAGCTCGCAAAGGGACAGGAGTTATTGCTGGAGGGCCAGTCCGAGTTGTGATTGAATTAGCAGGTTTAGCAGATGTTTATACAAAATCATTAGGATCAAATACCCCAATTAATATGATTCGTGCAACATTAGATGGTTTAAGTAATTTACGAACAATTGATCAAATTGCAAAATTACGTGGTAAAACCGTAGAAGAGTTACAAGGATAAGAGGACAGAACAATGAAATTAAACGAATTACAGTATACTGATGGAGCCCGTCATAGTAAGAAACGACTAGGACGAGGAACTTCATCAGGATTAGGAAAAACAGCTGGTAAGGGACATAAAGGGCAAAATGCCCGCACAGGTGGGGGTGTTCGCCCTGGATTTGAAGGGGGACAAACCCCAATCTTCCGTCGTTTACCAAAGGTTGGTTTTACTAATTTAACAACCAAAAAATATGTCTTGTTAAACTTAAGTGATTTGGAAAAGTTAGGATTAAATGAAATTAACCATCAAACATTAGTTGCCAAAAAAGTGCTAAAAAATGAAAAAGAATTAATTAAAATCTTAGGTAATGGTACAATATCTAAGAGTGTTAATGTTAAAGTTAACAAAGTTTCGCAAACTGCAAAAACAGCAATTGAAAAAGATGGAGGAAAAGTGGAGGTAATATAGTGAAAACTAAAGCGAAAAAAAGAAAAACAACTCGCCGTAATCGTGAGGTTGATATTGTTAAATCATCAAATTTTTTTGTTAAAAATAAAGATTTGATTAAACGAATTGGCTTTACTTTATTAATTTTAGTTTTAATTCGTTTAGGTAGTTATTTAACAGTTCCAGGCGTAAAAATTTCACCTAACTTTCAAGATTTATCAAACAATGATCAGTTCTTTAGTTTGATTTCGATGTTAGGGGGAGGAACACTTGGAAAGTTTTCAATTTTAGCTTTAGGAGTATCACCTTATATTACTGCATCTATTATTGTGCAGTTATTATCAACCGATGTAATTCCGCCCTTATCACGCTGAGCAAAAACTGGTGAACGTGGGCGGAAAAAATTAGATCGTTTAACAAAATGATTAACAATTCCGTTTGCAATTATGCAAGGAATTGCCACAATTTTTACTATGGCAAACCAAGGCATTATTTCTCCAAAATGAGATTCATCTGATTTTGGAACTGGAAGTCCAATCTTTTATTATACATTAGTTCTGACAGCCTTAATTGCAGGAACAATGTTAATGCTTTGATTAGCTGATCAAATGACAATTAGAGGGATTGGTAATGGGGTCTCATTAATTATTTTTGCTGGAATTGTTGCGCAATTACCAAATAATTTACAAACAACCTTTAAATTCTGAATTTCAGCACAAGAAGATATTAACTTATTATTTGATGGAATTTTAAAATTCTTAGTGTATGTCGTAATGTTCTTATTGGTTGTTTTATTTGTTGTAATGTTAAATGAATCAGAACGTAAATTGCCAATTCAGCAAACAGGAAGTGGTTTAGTATCAGGAAATGAAGAAAACCGCCCCTTCTTACCATTAAAAATTAATTCCGCCGGAGTTATTCCCGTAATTTTTGCCTCAGCATTAATTTCAGCCCCAATTACTGTTGCACAAATTATTAGTGTAAGTAATCCAAATAATGGTTTTGTGCAATTTACAAATAATTATTTATTGTTTAGTACATGACCAGGAATTATTATTTATGCAATTTTAACAATTTTATTTACTTTCCTATATTCACAAGTACAAATGAATCCTGAAAAAATTGCTGAGAATTTTCAGAAGGCCGGAACTTTTATTCCTGGCGTTCGCCCTGGGAAAGAAACGGAAAAATACATTAAAGGAACAATCAACCGTTTAAGTATTTTAGGATCAGTCTTTTTAGCAGCAATTGCGATTTTACCCTATGTGATTAGTAAATTAACAGCTTTACCAAGTGCATTAGCAATTGGAGGAACAGGGTTAATTATTATGGTATCAGTAGCATTAGAAACAATTCGTCAAGTTAAAGGGCGAATTACGCAACAAGCGTTTATTGATAAAAAATCACAACAATTAACTGATGATACTAAAGATTCATATTTATGATAGAAAGCCAGAGGAAAGTTAATGCGAAATTTTATTTTGTTAGGAACTCCTGGAAGTGGAAAAGGAACCCAATCAGACCATTTAGTCAAAAAGTTTGGTTTTACTCATATTTCAACTGGTAATATTATTCGAGATAATATTAAGCAAAAAACACCATTAGGTATTTTGTGTCAACAGTATGCTGACCAGGGAAAATTAGTTCCGGATGATATTATGATTCAAATGGTTGAAAACCATTTACAAATAGTAAGGGGTGATTTAATTTGAGATGGTTTTCCACGCACAATTGCACAAGCAAAAAAATTAGATCAATTATTGCAAAAAATAAATAGCAAAGTTGACCATACGTTATATTTTGAAATTGATGAAGCAAAGTTAATCGAACGAATTACGGGACGTTTAACTTGTCCAACTTGTGGGCGAACATATCATAAAACAGCATTGCTACCAAAAGTAGCATGAGTTTGTGATGATGATCAAACCCCATTAGTACAACGAAAAGATGATAACGAAGAAAAAATTAAAATTAGATTAGCGGCATATCATGCTGATACTGCACCGTTAATTGAATATTATTTAAATCAGCAAGTATTAACCGTTATTGATGCTGATATGGAAGGACATGCTGTTTGAGATCAAATTATGGCAGTTTTAAAATAACGGAAATTGGAGGTAATAGATAAAATGGCCAAAACTAATTTATTAGAAGTACAAGGAACAATTTTAAAAGTATTACCAAATACAATGTTTAAGGTGCAATTAGAAAATGGCGCAACTATTTTAGCTCACGTTTCGGGTAAAATCCGAATGAATTACATTCGCATTTTACCCGGCGATACAGTAGTTGTGGAAATGTCACCTTATGACTTAGAACGTGGGCGTATTGTTTTTAGACATAAATAAACAAAATAACAAAAATTTTGGTAAAGGAGAATACACGATGAAAGTAAGATCATCAGTTAAAAAAATCTGCGACAAATGTCGTGTAATTAAAAGAAAAGAGCGTGTGATGATAATTTGTTCACAGCCAAAACATAAACAACGACAAGGTTAAAAAGGGAGGAAAAGAAAATGGCACGTATTGGCGGAGTAGATATTCCAAATGATAAGCGCGTAGTAATTGCGTTAACATATATTTATGGAATTGGAAAACCACAATCACAACAAATTTTAAAAGAAGCAAAAATATCAGAAGATATTCGTGTTAAAGATTTATCAGAAGATGAATTAACAACAATTAGAAATGAAATTGCCAAATTAAAAATCGAAGGAGACTTACGACGTGAAGTTGCCTTGAATATTAAACGTTTAATGGAAATTGGTAGTTATCGTGGAATGCGTCATCGTAAAAGTTTGCCTGCACGCGGACAGTCGTCAAAGCAAAATGCACGAACAGTTAAAGGACCACGTAAAACAGTTGCTAATAAGAAAAAATAGTAGATAAGGAGAACAATTATGACTGTTAGAAAAAAAACGAATAAGAAAAAAGTTAAAAAAAATGTCCTAAAAGGAATTGCACATATTCATTCAACTTTCAATAATACAATTGTTACCCTTTCTGATGAAGCGGGTAATGTCATTTCATGAGCATCAGCAGGGGCAATGGGTTTTAAAGGAAGCAAAAAGTCAACTCCTTATGCTGCTCAAATGGTTGCTGAAGCAGCTGCTGGGAAAGCAAGCCAAGAACACGGAATGAGTAGTGTTCAAGTTGAAGTAAAAGGGCCAGGCCCAGGGCGTGATGCTGCGGTACGGAGCATTCAAACAATTGGATTAGAAATCACTTCAATTAAAGATGTAACGCCAATTCCTCACAATGGGGCACGCCCACCAAAAAGACCAAGAGGATAGGAGAAAGATTAGGCGATGAAACAATTTATTAGACCAGAATTTAAATTACAAGCAGAAGATAAAGCCAATAATTACGGAAAATTTTTAGTTGAACCATTAGAACGAGGATTTGGTGTAACATTAGGAAATGCGATACGTCGAACATTACTATCAGCAACACCAGGAGCCGCCGTTTTTGCTGTTCGAATTAAAGGTGCCTTGCATGAATTTACTGCTATTCCTGGTGTTGTTGAACATGTTACAAAAATAATTTTAAATATTAAAAATTTAGTATTAAAAATTAATCAAGATATTATTCCCGATGGAGAATCGGTAATTTTAAAAGTTGTTTCTTCAAAAGAAGGAGAAATTTACGCAAGAGATTTAGTTGTCCCAACGGGAGTAGAAGTTATTAATGGTGATTTATTATTAGCAACAATTGCTAAAGGTGGAGAATTAGATTTAGAGTTACATGCTCGTAATTCACGTGGGTATAAATCATTTACAGATAATAAAAAAGAAAAAAAATATGCTGATTTAATTGTCATTGATTCAAACTATTGCCCAATTCAGCGTGTGGCATATAATGTTGAGCCAACAAAGGTTGGAAAAAATGCTGACTTAGAAAAATTAGAATTAGAAATTCAAACTGATAGTTCAATTACGCCAGTTAATGCTGTTGCAATGGCAGCAAAAGTTATTACTGAGCATTTAGAATTCTTTGTTAACTTGAATGAAGCAATTAAAGCAACCCAAATTATTTCATCGGAAGCAGAGGCTGAAGAAGATGAATTAGAGCGTAGCATTGATGAACTAGAATTTACGCAACGTTCACAAAATTGTTTAAAAAGAGCAAAAATTGATACCTTGCGTGATTTAGTTTCAAAATCAGAAGATGAAATTCAAGAAATTAGAAACTTAGGGAAAAAATCATTAACAGAAATTAAAGATAAAGTGGCCCAATTAGGTTTAAACTTTCGACGTGATTAAGAGAGGTGAAATAGGATGTCATATCAACAAAAAAGAGGGAAAAATACTGCATGAAGAAATGGCTTAATGCGTAATTTAGCAACCGAGTTAATTATTAATGAACGTTTAGAAGTAACAGAAACACGGGCAAAAGAACTACGCCGCCATGTTGATAAATTAGTTACATTAGGGAAACGACAAGATTTACATGCTCGTCGTCGTGCTGCTAGTTTTTTACGTGATATTGATGCAAATGAAAAAGAAACTGCATTACAAAAATTATTTAATGGTATTGCCAAAAAATATAAAACTCGTAATGGTGGCTATACACGCATTTTAAAATTAGATAATCGTAAAGGAGATAATGCTCCAATGGTGATTATTGAATTAGTCTAAACCAAAAAAATAACTGTTGTATTGTTAGTTTTTTTTCTTTTTATGATAAAATAAAACCTGAAAGGAATTTAACGATGATTACAATTAAAACAGACCAAGAAATTAAATATATGCGCAAAGCTTGCACAACATTAAAACAAATTGACCAAGAATTAAAAGCGATGATTAAACCAGGAATGACAGGCATTATGCTTAATCATCGCGCAGAAGAAATTATTCGAGCAAATAATTGCAAACCAAATTTTAAAGGTTTATATGGTTTTCCATCTGCAATTTGTGTTTCTTTAAATGAAGTTTTAGTTCATGGAATTCCAAATCATACGCCATTTATGGAGGGTGACCTTGTTTCTGTCGATGCAGGTTGTTCATATGAAGGTTATAATAGTGATGGGGCTTTTACTGTAATTGTTGGTAAACCGCGAACAGCAGAACATGTGAAGTTATTAACTGTTACTGAAACAGCCTTAGCAAAAGCAACTGCAATTTTAAAACCAGGAGTGCGAATTGGTGATATTGGTGAAACAATTCAAACATATGTTGAAGGAGAAGGTTTTTTCTTGCCAACTGAATTTACCGGCCATGGGATTGGGCGAGAATTACATGAAGATCCAATGATTCCTAATGTTGGAACAGCAGGCGCCGGAATGCGCTTACAAGCTGGAATGACAATTTGTATTGAACCAATGGTTCAAATTGGAACTAAAGCAATTAAAATGTTAGATGATAATTGAACGCCAGTGTCAGCTTTGCACTTATGCAGTGCGCATTTTGAAGATACGATTTTAATTACACCAACTGGATATGAAGTTTTAACTTAAATTTTCTTGTTAATAAATTGAAAAATCGGTAATTATTGTGTATCATAAATAAATAGGACTTTATGTTTAACATGAAGGGAGATATTATGCGATTTAAACAAAGAAATTGAGTTTGAAAAATTAATATTTTTGGCAAACATATTAAAGTTGGAGCAGGGAAAAGAAATCCGTTTGATTATGCCCGAGTTAAAAAAATGACACGAGAATTAATAAAAAAACAACGATTAGAAGCAAAAACAAATAAAAATAATAACTATCAATTTTAAAAAACCATACTTTCTTAGTATGGTTTTTTAAATTATTTATTAAAATGATAACTATTTTTAATTTTTTGATAAATCATTGTTTTGCAATCTTGATCAAGAAATCCAATAAAAGTAAAAACACCAACAAAATGATAACCAATGCCGATTTTTTTTCATTTAATTTTGCAAAAGTAATTAATAAAATAGTAAATGTAAGTTCAATCATCTGACATATAATTTGCATACCCCTTTTTAATTGCTAATTCTTTTTGCTACAGAGGAACAATATTAGGAAATCAAACTTGCTGATAGTGATTAATATTATAACCACTTGTTAAAGTTGAAAGATGATTTTCATCAGTAAACAAGGTGCTTAAGACATCAAAAATTGTCTGAAATATTATTTGATCATCAGTTGTAATTTCTTTTTGTTGTAAAATTTTTTGTAATGTTTCATTTGGCATTTGAGAAATCCTTCTTTTTAAACTTGTCAATTATTTTACTTTTCTAATATAATAATTATACTAAAAAGAGATTAAAATGTTATAATTATGGTAAGAATTGATTGAGAAAGGGGATTACAATGTTTTTATCATTTCTTATTGTAGCACAAAATAATCAGACAAAATTAATGAAAACTTTACTATCAATTAAAGAACAAACAAGTGATGATTATGAAATTGTTTTAATTGATGATAGTGGATTTCAACCAAAATCACCACTCTTAGAATTTATGAATGAATGTTTTTATAATAATATTGGTAAACAAATTCAAATAATTACAAATTTACGAAGTCAAGGTTTTTCATATGGCATTAATACCGCTATTTCAATTGCGCAAGGAGATTTTTTTATGATTGTTGATGAAGGACAAACAATTCATAAAACAGCAGTTGCAGTTTTAAAAGAAAAAGTTGAAACATATCAAGTTGACCATAAAAAAATTGATATGCTTGAATTTCGTTTACAGTATGCTAATTCAAAAGAAAAAAGCGAAATTTGAAATAAATGTAATGTTTTACTATCACCTAAAACTAATAAAGAAGTGTTAGCATATATTAATTCTTCACTTTTTACAAAGATATTTCGTCGAAACCTTATTTTGCAAAAAAATATTACATTACTTGATTATCGTCGTACCGATACTTTCTTTATTTATAACGCATTAGTTTATACTGGTGGTTTTGTTGCAATTAAAGATGTTTTAGTTGAGTATGACTTAGGAATTGTTAATTATAGTGTTTTTGATTTAATTAAACAATGAATTTATATTTTTAATTTATATCGTGATTTAAATTTATATCGTGAATATCAAGAAGAATTAGAGTATTCTTTTATTCGTTTTTGCTTAATAACATTTTTAGAAATTGTTAGTTTACAAAACAATAAAAGATTATCAATTAAAGCTATTCATAGTGCCGAGAACAAGTTAGAACGTCGTTATAAAAGTTTTGTGAAAAATAAATATATTAAAAATGTGAAAGAACCACAATTTAAAATGATTGTTGCTGATATTAAAGGTTTTATTAAACATTGAAAACTGGAAAATACAAAATAAATGATGCAAGAGTTAGCAAACAATAAAAATTCAACCGTTACTACGATATCAGAACTGGAAGAAGAATATCATCTTCATCAATTAGCGCGTCCAGTTCGTGTGATTTTTGCTCGTTTTTTCGATATTATTTTAGCGAGTTTAATTCCCTTAGCATTAACTTTAACGATGAAATATTGAGATCAAGCTCGAACAATTTGAGCTCCTATTTTAGTTATTGGGATTACTTTTGTTCTTTTCTTTCTTTATTTTATTCTTATTCCTTATTTTTGAGATGGTAAAACAATTGGAAAGTTTTGTTTTCAAATTAAATTAGTTACTAGTGAAACAAAATTAAAATTAGCGGTTATTTTTACTCGTGAGTTATTTATTACATTTTTACCATGATTTGTTGTTTTATTAACAAATTTAAGTTTAAATTTAATTTTTAAAGTTAGTTTAAGTGATTTGTTTCGGGCAACTAATAAAAATCCAATAGCATTAATTATTATTCGAACTATAACAACAATTTATTTTTTATGATATATTGGTTTAATCTTTGGTTTAGTATTAAATCCAAACCATCAAATTTTATTTGATAGTCATTTTCATTTATTTACTGTAAAGAAAAATCCCATTTCTAAAAAAGAACCAAAAGAACCAAAAAAATTAATAACAAGAAAAACAAAACATATTCATTTGCAAGAAAACCAACAAGGAAATATTTCTGATGAAATTTTAAAAGAAATTGATGAATTATAGGGTAAAATCTAATTGTTTGTAAAGAAAGGCAGAATATCATGCTCAATGAATTTATTGAAAATTTAAATCCAAATCAACGCGAAGCTGTTTTAGCAATTACTGGACCAGTGCGAATTATTGCTGGCGCTGGAAGTGGCAAAACACGTATTATTACTAATAAAATTGCATATTTAATTAAATATGCTAATTTGCAACCATGACGGATTTGTGCTGTTACGTTTACTAATAAAGCTACTAATGAAATGAAAACACGTATTATTGATATGATTGGAAATAGTGGTCAACGTTGTCTGATTGCAACTTATCACGCTCTATGTGTTCGTATTTTACGAGAAGATATTATTCATTTAAATTATGATCGGCAATTTAATATTATTGATATGGCAGATCAAGATAGCATCATCCGCAATATTTATAAAACATTACCTGTGAAATATGATGCACAAGAAGCAAAAATGGTCAAGAATTTTATTTCCAAATGAAAAAATGACTTTATTAGTCCAAATAGTGCAAAACAATTGGCAAGTGGGGATGAAGTACGATGAGCAGAAATTTATGACGTTTATGAAAAACGTTTACGAGAGATAAATAGCGTTGATTTTAATGATTTAATTTTATTAACATATAAGTTATTTAAAAATAATGTGGAAGTATTGAAAAAATGACAAAATCATTTTGATTATTTTTTAGTTGATGAATTTCAAGATACTAATGAATTACAATTTGATATTATTAAATGATTAGTTGGTGACAATCACAATATTACTGTTGTTGGTGACCCTGACCAAACCATTTATTCGTGGCGAGGAGCAAAAATTAATTTAATTTTAAATTTTGATAAGTATTTTCCACACACCCAAACAATTATTTTAAATGAAAATTATCGGTCAACACAAAATATTTTATCATTAGCTAATAATTTAATTATTCATAATAAAAATCGAATTGAAAAAGATTTATTTACTATTAAAGCTTCAGGTCAATTACCAATTTTATATCATGGTGCTAATAGTAGCGATGAAAGTGATTTTGTAGCTCATAAAATTAAAACTTTAATGAAAGAAGAAAATTATAATTATAATGATATTTTAATTTTATATCGTGCCAATTACTTATCGCGTGATTTAGAAGGAGCTCTTGCTGATTATGGCCTTTCATATCGTATTTTTGGTGCTTTTAAATTCTATGAACGAAAAGAAATTAAAGATGCCCTTGCTTTTTTAAAAATAATTATGAATAATGATCCTTTAGCCATTGAACGGATTTTGTTGTTAACGCCAAAAATTGGACCAAAAGCATTTGAACAAATTATGCAAATATTAAAAGAACATCAAATAATGTTTACAACATTATTGGAACAACATTTTGATTTGTTACCATTAAATCTTCAACATAGTTTAAATAAACTGCGAGAAGCAATTGTAATAGCATTAGGACAATTACCAACTGCTAAGTCAATTGAAAGCCTATTAGTGCTACTATTAGATAAAACAGGTTATTTGCAGCGCTTACGTGATAACTTTGAAGAAGAACGAGAAGAAAATATTTTAGAATTAATTGCTTCAGTTGTTAAATTTGATAAGCAAAATAAGGATTTAGAAGGAACGGAATTATTAAGTGAATATTTACAATTGATTTCATTACAAACTGACAGTGATAGTGATGATTTAACTGATAATACTATTTCTTTAATGACAATTCATAATGCAAAGGGATTAGAAAAAAAGGTTGTTTTTATTGTTGGTTTAAATGAAGGAATCTTTCCGACAACGCAAGCTATTAAAATGGAAACTGAACAATTAGAAGAAGAACGACGAGCCTTATACGTTGCCATTACAAGGGCAAAAGAATTGTTGTTTATAAGTTATGCTGATGGTTATTCATATATTACGGGTAATGAACGCTTTGAATCACGATTTATTAAAGAATTAAATGGTGATTTTTATGAAAAAGTTAATAGTGAAAGGTTGTTTAGTAAGTCAAAGTCAATTACTATTTCTTTTCATAATCAAAGTGAAAAACAATCACGCACTACTTTTCATCTTAATAAAAACCTTGAGTCATCTTTTAAATCTAATCCATGAAAAGTAAATGATACTGTTAGTCATGAATTATTTGGAATTGGAGTTGTTGTTAAAATCATTGCCCAAAATGTACAAATTGCTTTTCCGAGCCCTTATAATATCAAAATTATTTCAGCAGATAGTCAAGCAATTAAAAAAGTAGAATAATAAATTTAAGAAAATAATAATGTCAATTACTTGAAATTTTTATTTAAAAACATAAAAAATTGTTAAGGGATAATATACTTATTTTTATTTTTTTGATATAATAAGTGAGTATATTTTAAAGGAGGAAATTTAATGGCATCATTTAAAGCTGTTATCGCTGATCCTGTTGGGATGCATGCACGTCCAGCAGCATTAATTGTAGGAGAAGCAGACAAATACCAGTCAGATATTACTATTTTATCAGGAGGAAAAACTGGTAACTTAAAATCAATCATGACTATTATTGCGTTAGGAATTCATCAAGGTGCAGAAGTAGAAATTGTTGCAACTGGTTCTGATGAAGACGCAGCAATTGCAGGGATTGAAAAAGTAATGAAGGATAACAAGGTTATTTAGGGTAATTTTATTAAATATACAAAAATTAAAAAATAATAGATAAATCTATTATTTTTTTGTATATTTTTGATACTTGTTTCTTTCTTAGTATTTTAAGGGAAAATTATTATATAATAATGAGGAGGTGTATGAAATGGTAATTCTTGCAATTGAGACAAGCTGTGATGAAACTAGTATTGCGATTTTTAAGAATGGAAAAATTTTAGCAAATATTATTTCGTCACAAATTAAAGAACATACAAAGTATGGCGGAGTTGTTCCAGAACTTGCTTCGCGGTTACATTTAAAAAACTTTTCTTATGTTTTACTTGAAGCTTTGCAAAAAGCTAAGATTAATATAACAGAGTTACAATACATTGCATACACAGCAAAACCAGGTTTAATTGGAGCATTACATATTGGGAAAATAATAGCAGAAACATTGTCTAATTATTTAGAAATTCCAATTTTACCTTTAAACCATTTATATGGTCATATCTATGCTAGTGCAATCAATAATGATTTTTTATTTCCTCTTTTAGCAGTTCTAGTTAGTGGTGGCCATACTCAGTTAATATTGATGAAAAAACATTTGAATTTTGAAATTTTAGGCTCAACATTGGATGATGCAATTGGTGAATGTTATGATAAGGTTGCCCGAATGTTGGACTTAGAGTATCCGGGCGGGCCAGTTATTGATAAGTTAGCAGCGACAGGTACAACAACACAATATCACTTACCATTACCATTAAATGACCAAAGTTATAATTTCTCTTTTAGCGGATTAAAATCAGCCGTGGCTAATTTAATTGTAAAAGAACAACGTAATACTAAAATTAACCTGTCTAATTTTTGCGCGACATTTCAAAAAACATGTGTTGATATTATTATGCGAAAAACAAAATTAGCAATTCAAAATTTTCAACCGCAAATGGTTACGTTAGTCGGTGGGGTTTCAGCTAATAGCGCATTACGAGCAGCAATTTTAAATTTGGCAGCACCAAATTTAAAAGTTATTATTCCAAAATTAGAATATTGTACGGATAATGCTGCAATGATTGCTCGGTTAGCAGCACAAGAACTACTGGAAAACAACATAAAAGGAGACTAGATAAAATGGCATCATTTTTATCAAAATTAGAAACATTCGATTCAAAGAATTTTACTAAAAAAGAAAATGAAATTATTAAATATATTAAAGAAAATATGAAAGAAGTAACAACAATGAATATTGAAGTTTTAGCACAGCAGGTAAATACTGGTTATAGTGCAATATATGGTTTATTACGAAAAATGCAAATTAATGGTTATCGAGACTTTTTAATTGCGATTGCTGCTGATATTGAAATTAAATCATTAGATTTTGAAAATATGGAAAGTCTAATGAAGAAGACATATTTTGATATTCTTAATCAAAATGATACGATGATTAATAATGAAAAGATGAATCAAACAATTAATGCAATTAAAGGAGCATATCGAATTTTTGTAATTGGAATGGGTTCAACAAATGCTTTATCACAAACATTAGCGTTAGAATTATATCGTTTTGGCTTTAATGCTTTTAATCTAAATGAGAATGAAGAAGACTTAATGGTTCGTTCTCGTTTTATGAATAAAAATGATTTAATTTTAGCCTATTCATTATTTGGTGATAATGAAGCAGTTAATAAAGCATTAACAATTACAAAAGAAAAAGGAGTAACTATTGTAGTAATTTCTGGGAAAGATATGTCAAAAGCAGTTAAATTAGCGAATTGGTCACACATTATTTCAACCCCAAATCAACGGGTAAATGATCATAAAATTTATGTTAACAAATTATTACCTTGAATGTATTTTACTGATGATTTAATTAATAAAGTTTGATCATCAGATATTGTTGATAAAGATTTTGTAATGGATCAACAAGACAATCGTTGAGATTATTAAAACAATGGATAATATTTCAATTCTCTCAAAGTTATCAATGATTCAAGGAACTTGCACAAAAAAAGAAATTAAAATTGCAAATTATATTCGTGAAAATATTCATAATATTCGAAATCTTAAAATTGAAGATTTGTCAAAAGTAACTGGAATAGGTTATTCACCAATTTATTCTTTAAATTAAAAATTAGGCTTTATTTGGTTATCGTGATTTTATTATTGCAATCGTTGCAGAACAAGAACGTTTGGAAACCAATAATTTGTATTTAGATGCAACAGAAAATATTTTTTTATATTATCAAGATATGTTAGAACGTAATCAACAGACTTTTGATAATGTTAAAGTTTTAGAAACAGTTACTTTACTAAAAAAAGCGAAAGTAATTTATTTAGCTGGTTTGGGAATTTCATCGTTAGCAGTAAAAGAATTAGCTACCCGTTTATTTAGTTTTGGGTTTACTTGTAGTTTGTTGGTGGAAAATGAAAACAATATTATTACCCGTGCGAGTTTAATACAACCAGATAATTTATTAATTTGTATAAGTTTAGAAGGAAAAACAATGGCTGTGATAGCAGCAGCTAAGGAAGCTAAAAATAATGGGGTAAATGTAATTGGTATTACATCAAAGTATAATTCGGATTTATCAAAATATACCGATATTATGCATACTATTATTTCTTCAACTTTGTATGAAAAAAATGAAATTTTTATTTCTGCTTTATTACCGTTAATATATTGAAATGATAATTTAATTAAAACTCTTTTATCTGTTGATAAAGAGCATCAATATTTAGAAAATAGAATTAAAAGTAATAAAATTTTAAAAAAATATTGTTAAAATCAAAGGAACTAATGTTCCTTTTTATTTTTTATAGTACAATATAAATTAAATATAGAAAATGTTAAGAGGGAAACAAAATGACACCACATATCAATGCTAAACAAGAAGAAATTGCCGAAACAAGTCTTAATGCCCGGAGACAGACCACCCATTACGAGCAAAGTTTATTGCGGAAACTTTTCTAGAAAAGATAAAATTAGTAAATGAAATTCGAAATATGTATATCTACACTGGAACTTATAAAAATAAAACAATTACAGTTGTTGGAAGTGGAATGGGCTGTCCAAGTATTGGAATTTATTCATATGAATTATTTAAATTTTATAATGTTGATAATATTATTCGAATTGGCTCAGCGGGTAGTTATGATTATGCACTAAAGATTTATGATATTGTTAATGCAACAGCAGCTTATGGTGAAAATAATTATGCTAGAATTGTAGCAGGAATAGAAGATGAAGTTTTAAATTCTTCACAACATCTTTTTGCAACAATTGAAGAAGTTGCTAAAGCAAAGCAAATTAAAACTTTCACTGGAATTGTTCATTCATCTGATGTGTTTTATCGTAAAAATAAGGATGATTGAAAAAATTAAAACCAAGTATATAATACAGTATGTGTAGAAATGGAAGCATTTGCTTTGTTTGCAAATACATTAACATTAAAGAAAAATGCAGCATCATTATTAACAATTTCTGATTCTTTTATTACAGGTGAATTAACAACAGCAGCCGAACGACAAAATAATTTTTGCCAAATGGTAGAGTTGGCATTAGAAAGTGCAATTAAATTATAAAATAAAAAAGGAGAAAAAATATGACAACAGTTTTACAGTTATATCAAGATCAAATTAAAGATCAAAGTGAAGTTACAATTTTGGGATGAGTGCGTTCTAATCGTAGTAGTAGTAAATTAGGTTTTTTAGTTATGAATGATGGGACTGTTTTTGATAATGTGCAAATTGTTTATAGACCAGAGCAACTTGCTAATTTTTTATCAATTAGTATTTTACGAATTTCATCAGCAATTAAAGTAGTTGGAAAGTTTTGCTTAACACCATCTGCAAAACAACCATTTGAAATTCAAGCATCAGTAATTGAAATTCTTGATGAGGCAACCGAAGATTATCCGTTACAAAAAAAAGAGCATTCTTATGAATATTTACGTGAAATTGCTCATTTGCGAGCAAAAACTAATACATTTAATGCAGTTTTCCGAATTCGTAGTAGTAGTTCTTTTGCAATTCATGAATTTTTTAATAAAAATAATTTTATTTATGTTCATACACCAATTATTACTGGAAATGACGCTGAAGGTGCTGGTGAATCATTTATTGTAACAACGAGAACGGATGACAATTATAATGAAGATTTCTTTGGAAAAAAAGCTAGTTTAACTGTTTCAGGTCAGCTTCATGCTGAGGGTTTTGCACAAGCTTTTCGCAATGTTTATACTTTTGGCCCAACATTTCGTGCTGAAAATTCTAATACAACAAGACATGCTGCTGAATTTTGAATGATTGAGCCTGAAATTGCTTTTATTGATCTAGAAGAAAATATGGCATTAATTGAAAAAATGATTAAGCATATTATTAATTATTTATTTGTTAATAATAGCCATGAACTTGCCTTTTTAAATAGTAACGTTGATGATAAATTATTGAAAAGATTAAAAAGTGTTATAAATGATGAATTTGTTCGTCTATCATATACAAAGTCAATTGAAATTTTGCAAAAAGCTGTGACAAAAGGCCAAAAATTTGAAAATACGAATATTTTTTGAGGAATGGATTTACAAACTGAGCATGAAAGATATTTATGTGAAATAGAAACAAAAAAACCAACCTTTTTATTTAATTATCCAAAAGAAATTAAAGCATTTTATATGAAAATTAATGATGATAATAAAACAGTTGCGGCTTGTGATTTATTAGTGCCAGGAATTGGAGAATTAGTTGGTGGTAGTGTTCGTGAAAATGATTATGATAAAATTGTCAACCGTTGCAATGAATTAAAAATTCCAACGATAGATTTACAATGATATATTGATTTACGAAAATATGGATATTATAAAAGTGCAGGTTTTGGATTAGGGTTTGAACGTTTTGTTATGTATGTGACAGGAATGACAAATATTCGTGATGTGATTCCATTTCCACGCACCCCACGAAACTTATTATTTTAATTTGATGCATATAAAAATTTTATTTAATTATATTTTTTTGTTATAATTTTAGCATTGCATAGATAGAGAGACATAAAATATTTAACTTAGTTACTTATGATAATATGAAAGGAACATATATAAATGAACGAAGTTATTAGACAATTACGAATTCATAAAGGATTAACTCAACGTGAATTAGCCAAAATGTCAGGGTTACAACAATCAACTATTTGTCGAATTGAAAAAGATTGTTCAAAAACAAGTTGAAATAAAATTTTAAAATTACTCGTTGCACTAAAATTAGATGTTAAAAAATTTATTGATAAATTATATACATACAATGAATATGACCGCGTAAAATATTCGGTTGGTATAAATTTACCAAAAACTAAGAAAAAGATAGATATAAAATTCTATCTTTTTTAATTAGGTTAAAATTGTCGTTAACCTTGCTTAGTTTAAGAAAATAACAGCAAAACCAACTAAATAAAAATCTCCTACTTGGAATGTCGTTAAATCAAGCAAGCGAGGATAAACAATACAGTGGTGGCCGTACCGCTACGACATAATGGAGGCAATTCTTTTAGGCAATATAAAAGAGTTATCGTGGTTTGGGGATAAATCTTTAACTTGCAATGGCTAAAGGGTAAGTGTTCCACAATAAAAAAATTTAGAAATCTTACTATTTATAAGGAGGTTTTGAAAGTGTCTTTAAAAGAACTCTGTTGAAAAGAGTTAAAAATTAAATTAGCAAATAAGACAGTATTAATTAATAAATGTCAGTGTTATATCAATGAGTACTTTACAAAATTAACTAAAAACAGAAAAGGCGGCTGATATTGTAAAAAGTATGCTCGG
>NZ_PUUH01000012.1:0-5336 GCF_002968355.1 Spiroplasma sp. ChiS
TCTGACAACCTAGGTCATACCGAAAATGTTTATTTACAAATACTGACAACCTAGGTCATACCGAAAATGTTTATTTACAAATAAACGAAAATAAAAAAGATATCAAAGAATATTGAAATACGAATAATGGCAAACAATTTGAAATCTGAGCGAAAGCAAATGGACACGACAATATCCGTGGGTATAGTGCTAGTCAATTAAACAATCTTTTTGCAGATAGTAAAAATTGACAACAACTAGCAAGTGATAGTCAATTTGCAATTGCTGTTGCAGACTGATTTAAAACCAATGGTAAACTGACAGCAACCGAACCATTGACAACTGAGCAAGTTGTCGAGCAGTTAAAAACGCAAATCCCAAACAACAGCAAAATTGATGGGGTCAATACCAGCAATTATGAGAAAGACCAAGTTTCGTTTGTTTTAAACCAAAGTGATTTTAAACCAAATGACAAAGTAAACATTACTGTTAAATACAATAATGCCACAGCAGACAGTTTTACTTTGCAAATCAAAGACAGCAAGACACCCGACAATAAGAAAAATGGCGATAGTAAACTGTGAATTATTGGCGTTGTTGTTGGTGTCTTGGCGGGCCTTGGTCTGGCATATTTTTTGTTTAAACGATTTGTCTTTGATAAATATTTTTTACCAAAAATTAACAAACGCCGCCACGATAAATTAGTTGAAAAAGTTAGAAAAGAAGAGGCAGAAAAAGGAGACAAAAACAATAAAGGTGGTGAAGAATAATGATAATTGAAGAATTATTAAGTTTAAATAAAATTGTTTTTATTGTATTGAGTTAATAGGGATTAAGAAATATGCTTGATAATATAATAATAATTGTTAATATTCACCCTGAACCTTTACATCGCCATCACTATCAAGAACTAAACACCTACGAAATCTGAAACAAATAAAAAATAAAAAGAATAAATTTTCATTTATTTTTAAATATGGGGTTGTTATTAAAAATTTTATTGTTAAGATGAAAGTATAAAAATAGAAATATAATTTTATAGCATAAAAACACAAAATGCTTAAATTCCTTGTGTTTCTGTAAATTATTGTATCAAATTTTAATATATCATATCAACATTTTTAAATTTATGGAACTAATAAGGAAAATAAGCCTATTATTTCTATTTTTATAAAAGAAAGGAATGATATATATGAAAAAACTACTAAGTTTAGTAGGAACAGGTATGTTAGCAACTAGTGCTGTAGCACCTCTTGTTGCTAATACAACATACGAACCAAAAACAGAAGAAGTAATTTCTTCAGAAGATAAAGTTGAAACAACAAAAGACTTAATTTCAGTACAAGAAGACATGACTTCAGATCATGGAAAAGAAATTAAGAAAAAAGATTTAACAGATCATGAATTAATAAAAATTATTAATATTGCTTTAAAAGAAAAAAATCACGAAAAACAGGCTTTAAAGCTTATTAATGAGTTAAAACAATATAATGATTGTGGAATAAATGATTATACTGTTAATGACATATCGTCTTCTACATGAAAAATGAGTAATGATGTTTGTAAAGTTATTGATAAATTAATAAATTTAGCTGATTTTTTAACATTAGATAAATATTTAGATAAACTTTTTGATAGTATGGGTGTTGCAGGAACTGTTATAAAAAAAATTTATGAATTAATTAAAAATAATTGATCTGAAAATAATCCTTTATCAT
Source organism: Spiroplasma sp. ChiS (assembly GCF_002968355.1). NCBI lineage: Bacteria > Bacillati > Mycoplasmatota > Mollicutes > Entomoplasmatales > Spiroplasmataceae > Spiroplasma > Spiroplasma sp. ChiS. The sequence continues at coordinate 1,698 of NZ_PUUH01000012.1, forward strand.
ATAATAAAGGTAATGGGATTGTTATAGATTTTAATTGTTTAATTTATATTCCAATATCTATTAATAAAGTATCATCACAAATACTTGTTTAAAATTATCTGTGGGAATAGCAAAATGATGCTATTCCTATTTTTATTGAAGATAAAAATAAAAGCTATATAGAAAGTAAAATTATAAATGATACCTATATTGATATAAATAAATTACCAGATATCCCAGAGCAATTAAATAATACAAAGGATTTTAAAAATATAAAACCATATATAAAAAAGGAGCAATGAAAAATTATATTTGAAGGTTTTTATTTACTACCTAATTTAAAAATAGATAAAAACTGTAGTAAATAACAATAATATCAAAAAAACCACACCTATAAATTAGATGTGGTATAATAATAGTAGTAAGCGACTTTTTCTCTTACTGCTTCTCAAATTTTATTAAACAAAGTGATAGTAAATTGTCTAGGAAACAATTTACTATCGTGGAAACACTAGTTAACACCTAGCGTTTCCACAGACAATTTTAACATATTTTACTGGGGTATTTATTTATACTCTTGTGAAATATGTTATAAATTGCTTGTGGGAATAGTGCTGTGATGCTATTCCTATTTTTATTGTTCAGAAAGGAATACAGCAATGAAAAAACTTTTAAGTAGTTTATCGTTGAGATGGTGTTGGCGAACCACAAACACCCAAAATAGACAGTAACGGAAATATAACAGATTGAATTGTTGATAAAACAAAATTTCAACAAGGAATTTCGTTTGCCCTTGCTGATGGTTCTAAAACGGCGACTTGGTCTAATGCTGGAATGCGTTTAACAGTTGATGGAGAAATAAACATCAATATCAATAATAAAAATATTGAAGAAGTTTATTGAGATGGGGCAAAACAGAATATGTTAGAACACAAAGTAAATATCAATGTTAAACCTGAAACTAGTGAAAAAAACCATAAATTACTTATTAAATATGATATCAATGGGACAAAATACACGAGTGAAGATATTGATGTTGTTATGGCGGCAAAAATTGATCCACCAACACCAAGTAAGCAAGAAAATTTAAGTGATGTGATTAAATTTGATAATAACAATGATTTAGGTAATATCATCAATAACAATGATGACACTATTAAGGCTACAATTATAAATAAAAATAGCCGTAAAGTTGATTTTTCGCAAATTAAAATAACTGATAAAACAGACACCCAAGCAACCTTATCAGCAATAGAAGGTAGTAAAAGTTATGCAGGTTCGGTTGATGTTAAATACAATGTTATTTCATCAACGACAGTTGATTTGAATATTGAGTTAACATCATCGGCAAGTGGAGTTCAAATAGATAAAGATTATTTGGCACAACTGGATAGTAGTAAAATGACAAACAAAGTTGATACATTTTATTATTCCAATGGAAAAAGCACAATAAAAATCAAACAACCTTCAATCGGAAATGTCATAATGGGAAAAATATACGGTTGTGATGAGCATTGAAATAAAACATCACAATTAAGCAATATTGACGCAGTAAGTGGTTTAGAAATTGATAAGGGGCAATATGGTTCGGTTGACGGGCGTTATTTAATTGAATTGCAACATAAAGATTTACCAACTCATACAAAAACTATTTATTTGCAAATATCAGAAAAACAAAAAATAGAACATTATTGGGATACACCAAATGGGAAACAATTTGAACAGTGAGCAGAAGATAACGGAGAAAAAAATATTCGTGGTTATGGTGCTAGTCAGTTAAATAATTTGTTTGAAATATCTGCAATTTGAAAACAAAGTTTGGCACATTTAGACCTAAAATTGAATAACTTTGTTGTTGATAACATTAAAAATGTTAGTCAAGATGAAATTGATACCTATAAAACAAAAATGCTTGCTAGTGTAAAAGAACAAGTTGAAAACTATGCCCCCGGTGTTGTAGAAAACACCGACTATGTTATCAACATAAATAATCTTGTTGCTGGTGATTGAACGACGAGCAAAGATGTTAAAGTTCAAGCGGTTAGTGGGAGCACAAAACTGTTGAGTTTTGATAGCAAAACTATTCCAGTGCAACAAAAAGAACAAGCAACCCCTCTAACATCAACACCCGACAACAATAAAAAAGAAGGCGATAGTAAACTGTGAATTATTGGCGTTGTTGTTGGTGTCTTGGCGGGCCTTGGTCTGGCATATTTTTTGTTTAAACGATTTGTCTTTGATAAATATTTTTTACCAAAAATTAACAAACGCCGCCACGATAAATTAGTTGAAAAAGTTAGAAAAGAAGAGGCAGAAAAAGGAGACAAAAACAATGGAAAATAACCCAAAAATAATCACTAAAAAAGCAAGTAAAGTCAGATTTACTGTTTCTAATGCTCTTGGTGGTATTGGTTGACCAGAACTTTTTATTTCTTTTGCCGCAGTGGTTTTGATAACTTTATCTTTGACTTTGCTTGCAAAATTATCCTTGCTGGCGGGGGTTATTACAACTGTTATTGTTGTTATTTTAACAATCTTTTTAATTGCACCTAATAAAAACGGTGAAAAATTATACTATGTGATTTTTGTTGCTATTGTGTTCTTATTTAAAAATAAAAATCATAAAATAGAAAACACGAACAACATACAAATTATCAATAACCGTGTTATTTTTAACAAAAAACAAGCACTTATATATAAAATAAATGCTGTTGATTTAACATTGTCAACGCAAGAAGAACGCAATACTCCGATTTATGACTTTTCAAATTATTTGCGTGGACTAAATTTTGATTTTGAAATTATCAAAATTGATAGTAAGTTGAATTTTGACAAAAATAAAAACTATCTTACACAGACTTTAAAGCAAGATAGTTTAAAAAATTCACAAAAAAATCAATTAACTAATTTTTTGTCGATGTCTGAATACTTGGAAAACCAAAATTTAAAACTCGAACAAAATTATTATTTAATTGTTTTCACTAATAATAACGATAAAAAACTTGAATTATCGTTGTTATCGTATAATCAACATCTTTCTTTGACTTTGCCAACAAGCGAAGAAATTAAGAAAATTGTTGATAAAAAAATCATACCAACAAATACAGCAATTTCAACATTACCAAAAACAATTAAAGAAACTGCAAATTACTTGAAACTGGATAATAATAAATTTGTTAGTTATTTTACTATTAATCAATTTCCGTTGACTGTTAATGATATGTGGTTGAGTAATTTTAGCGAAATAGAAAATGTCAATATTTCGCTGCGGGTTCGCCATTTAGATAATATGACAGCGTTTAAATTGCTTGACCGTGCGATACGAAGAGCACAAGACCAAGAAACAAACAAAGCAAGTGAAGATATTGAATATAACTTATATTTACAAAATTTTAATGAGTTATTACAACTTATTCAAGTTGGAGGGGAAACCTTGAAAATGGTTTCAATTATTTTTACTTGCTTTGCTGATAGTAAAAAAGAATTAGACCAAGTTGTTTCAAATTTAAAAAATGAAATGATAAGAAATCGTTTTACTGTTAATGATTTGACATTTCGCCAATTTTCAACTTATAAATGTTTGTTATTTAACAATAATGATAAATTAAAAAACATTGAGCAAGAAATGGCAACCATTACTCTTGCTTGTTCTTGACCATT
>NZ_PUUH01000013.1:0-3589 GCF_002968355.1 Spiroplasma sp. ChiS
AGAATAAGAAAGTGATTTTTATTATTGATGAATGTCATAGAAGTTAATTTGGAAAAATGTATGTTAGCATTAAAAAAATTTTCGAACATGCACAATATTTTGGATTTACTGGCACACCACGATTTGAACAAAATCAATCGGAAGATGAAAGAACAACAGCAGATATATTTCATAAATGTATACATAAATATTTACTTAAAAATGCAATAGCAGATGGTAATGTTTTAGGTTTTAATGTTGACTATATGGAATCAATTAGAAATAAAAAAGTTTCATAAATGTATCCATAAATATTTACTTAAAAATGCAATAGCAGATGGTAATGTTTTAGGTTTTAATGTTGACTATATGGAATCAATTAGAAATAAAAAAGACACTAATGATGAATTGATTGAAGATATTAATAATGATGAATTATTAATAGTTGATTCCAGAATTAACTCTATTTCAAAAAATATAATAGAAACATTTTCAAAAAAAACATACGGAAAGAAATATAATGCTATATTTGCTGTTAAAAATATTAATATGGCAATTAAATATTATAAAACATTTAAAAATTTAAAACATAATTTAAAAATTGCTTCAATTTTTACATTTGAAGCAAATAAAGATTTAAATAATAAAGATTTTTCTTTTAAAATAGAATTAGAAAAAAAAATTAAAGATTATAATATAAACTTTGATACTAATTTTAATATAAACAGATTTAATGAATATTTTATTGATTTACAAAAGAAAGTTAAAAACAAAGAAATTGATTTATTAATTGTTGTTGATATGTTTTTAACAGGTTTTGATTCACCCATAACTAGTGCATTATATTTAGATAAATTATTAAAATATCATAAATTAATCCAAGCATTTTCACGAACAAACAGAATTATAAATATTACTAAACCATTTGGTAATATTGTTTGTTATCAAACTACTAAAAAACTGTTGATAAAGGAATTTTATTGTTTTCTAATAGTACAACTACTGATCAAATATTAATGAAACCATTTGATTATTATGAACTAGAATTTATTAAGTTAGTGAATAAATTAAAAAAAGATTATAATTGTGCTTATGATGTAGGAAATGATGGTGACGAAGTTAAAATTAAAGAATTTATTTTTTTATTTAAAGAAATAGTAAAAATATTATTAAAATTAGAAACATTTATTGAATTTGATATTAATAAAAGTAAATATAATTTTAGTGAAAATGAATATAATGAATTTAAATCTCGTTATTTATTATTTAGTGATGAAAAAATTAAAAAAGAAAAATTATCTGTATTAGCAGATGTTGATTTTGAACTAGAATTAATTTATAGTAATAAAATTAATGTCCATTATATTTTAGAATTATTAAAAAAAATAGATTTAAACAATATTAAAAGAAAAGAAAAACAAATTAAAGAAATAAAAAAAGGATTACAAGAATCAACTGATCCAGTATTAAAATATAAATCAGAATTAATAAATTCATTTATTGAAAGAGTTATTCCTACTCTTAAAAATACTGCAGATTTAGAAGTATTATATGAACAATTTTGTGATAAAAAATATGAACAACAAATAATTAAAATTAGTAAAAAATATAATATAGATAAATTAGATATTAATGAAATTATTAGTGAATATCGTTTTACTAATCAATTGCCTTCTAACTTAATTAGAGAAAAAATTAATCAACAATATACTGAAAAAATAGCTATTAATAAAAATATATCTAAAATAAAAGCAAAAAATGAAGTAAAAAAAGAATTAGAATTAAATATAATTAATTTAATTAATGAGTTTGAAAGTTAGGAAAAAATATTATGACAACACATGAAAAACAAAATGTACAACAACAATTATTTTCTAAATTATGAGATATTTCTAATACTCTACGAGGGACAATGAAACCATCCGAATATAAAGAATATATATTAGGATTAATATTTTATCGTTATTTATCAGATAATGTACAATCTATAATAGAAAAAGATTTAAAAATAGAAGGGATTGATTATCAAACTGCTTTAAMTKACGAAAAATATCGTAATGATTTTTTAGAAGTTTTATATGATAATGATAGTGCTGGATATTATATTGAACCAGAATATTTATGACAAGAAATAATTAATAAAATTAATATTGGAAAATTTGATATTTTCTTATTAAGAAAAGCGTTTGAAAAATTAATTGAATCAACAATTGGTTATTCATCAGAAAAAGAATTTGAAAATTTATTTGATTCTGTTGATTTAGATTCTAGTAAATTGGGAAAAACAGAAGCAGAGAAAAGTAAAATAATTGCTAAAGTAATGTTAAAAATTAATGAAATTAATTTTGAAATTAATGAATCAGAAATTGATATTTTAGGTGATGCCTACGAATATTTAATTAGTAAATTTGCTTCTGAATCAGTAAAAGCAGCAGGTGAATTTTATACACCACAACCTGTTTCTAAATTATTAGCTAAATTAGTTAGTCAAGGAAAAACGGAAATTAAAACTGTTTATGATCCAACATGTGGTTCAGGTTCATTATTATTAAGAGTATATAAAGAATTAAAAATTGGTCATTTATATGGTCAAGAATTAAAAACCAATTCATATAATATTGCAAGAATGAATATGATGTTGCATGGTTTAAAGTATAATAAATTTAATATTTATAATGGTGACACATTAGAAGATGATGGTTTTAAAGGACAAGAATTTGAAATAATTGTTGCAAATCCGCCATATAGTTCTCATTGATCGGCAAATCAAAAATTTTTAAGTGATGAGAGATTTAGTGCTTATRGAAAATTAGCACCAAAAACAAAAGCTGATTTTGCTTTTATTCAAAATATGATTTATAAATTATCTGATAATGGCGTAATGGCTGCTGTTATTCCTCATGTAATTTTGTTTAGGGGTAATGCTGAATTAATTATTAGAAAATATATGATTGAAAAAAATTGAATTGATACTATTATTAGTTTACCAGTTAATATGTTTTATGGTACATCAATTCCCACTTGTATTATTGTGATGAAAAAATGTAAAATTGATAATTCAATTTTGTTTATTGATGCTTCGAAAGAATTTCAAAAGCAAGGAAATAAAAATACTTTAACCGATGAAAATATTATTAAAATTATTAATATTTTTAATAAAAGAAAAACTATTGATAAATTTTCTAATTTAGTTTATATAGAAATAATTAAAGAAAATGATTATAACTTAAATATTGCTCGTTATGTTGATAATACAGAAGAAAAAGAAATTATTAATATTAAAGCATTACAAGATAACTTAATTAATAATGAAAAAGAAATTCAAAAATTAGATGAAGAATTTAATTTAATGTTAAAAGATTTGGTGATTAATAATGAATAAATCTTTGGTGCCAAAAATTAGATTTAAAGAACTTAATGATTTTTATTATAAAACAACTTTTAATAAGTTTTATAATAAGGGTAAATCTGGAGGAACTCCAAGTACAAAAAATAAAGATTTTTATAATGGAGAAATATCATTTTTATCAATTAAAGATGTTACCAATCAAGGCAAATACATTTTTCAAACTGAAAAAACAATAACTAAAAAAGGACTTAAAAATTCTAG
>NZ_PUUH01000014.1:0-3547 GCF_002968355.1 Spiroplasma sp. ChiS
TTGTAAATTAATGATTTTGATTAAGATAGACGCGTAGTGGTGCATTCATAACTATTAATTAACAAGAAAAAATAAAATCGTGTGCGTAGAAGTTTGTTCTTTTAAGAACTGGGCAAGGATTTCTTAATTAATCTACTAGTGGGGACTTGATGATGAGGTACTTAATACTACAAACAACTACAAATTGTAGAACATTGTAGTTAATATATCAACAATTACCAAAATTAATAATAAGGAGGTAAAGATGAAAAAGTTAAATAAAAAAATTATCAACAAAATAAATGAATTAATGCTTAGAAGTTATCTAGTTTTAAAAGATGAAATTACTGATGAACATTGAGCATTAAATACTAAAAAGAATTAGGAGGAGTTAAATATGAGTATATGAACATTAATAATAATCATAATAAATATTATTTCATGCTTAGTGTCATTGCCTTTTACAATATATGGAATAATCGAAGTCATTAAAATTGAAAAAATAATTAAAAAGATTAAAAGCAGGGAGGAAATAAATTATGACTAAAAAATACTTATTAATTATTAAAAATGAATATTATACTACACATGCGTTTTATACATTAGAAGAAGCAAAAATGAGTGCTCAAAATGAAAAGTATTTTCAAACAATCATTATTGATTTAGAAACTGAAATGATTATGGATTTAGAAAATATTGAATGAATAGGAAATAAATAAAATAATATGGAAAAAATAAAAAGAAATATTGCTAAATTATTAATTTCAATAAATGATGGTGAATTTGATGGATATGGGCAAAATACTATGAAGCAAATGATTTATGCTGAATTAGAAAAAATTTTTAATCAAATTAATAAAGAAAGTTTTTTAAAATGCGAAATATACAAAGAATTACAAATAAAGGAGAATAAATAATATGAAAGAGATTAGAAATTTACAATTATCAGAATTTCAAAAAGAAATTATTAATAAATTAGATGATGAATATTGTTATGAAATTGCCTATGGATTTGGAAGATATGATGAATACGATGCAATTAAGATTTTTAATAAAGAAATGGAATAGTTAATCACAATAGATAAAAAAGAAAACACTGTATCAATAAATAATTACATAGAAAAAAGAAAAAAGGAACTGGAATTCTTGGAACTTATATTAAAGGAGAATAAATAATATGTGAAAAGATGAATATGGCAAAGTTTATACCGAAGAAGATTTATTTAATGAAGCATTAGAAGAATGTCATTCAAAAGAAAGTGCTTATGACTATATTGATACTTTAATTGCAGAAAAGAATTTGGAGGAAATTTAATATGACAAAAGAAGAATTTAATACAAAATATAAAGATAAATTTAGAATTAATGATTATTGTGATTTAGAACAATGAATTGAATGTGATTGTGATCATTGTCAAGAATGTAAATATTCTAAATCAAAACAATGGTCAATAGTTATCAATATAGAGGGTGAATTTGAAATAATATGTGATTATGTAAAATATCTTAAAAATAATTTTTCTTATTTGAATTGTCATACATGTGGGGAGTAATTATAAAATGAAAACATTACAAGATTTAATTAAAGATTTAACAGGAGTTAGTGTTGAACAAGATAAAATAAGTGATTATTTAGAAGAAGAAGTATTATATTTACAAGTTGCTTATTTACAAGTTGCTGATTTATCTGGTGCTAAATTAAAAGATGCTAAATTAAAAGATGCTGATTTATCTGGTGCTAATTTAAAATATGCTAAATTAAAAGATGCTGATTTATATCGCGCTTATTTACAAGTTGCTGATTTACGAGAAGCTAATTTAATAGATGCTAATTTATCTAGTGCTTATTTACAAGTTGCTGATTTATCTGGTGCTAATTTACGAAGTGCTGATTTACGAGGTGCTGATTTACGAGGTGCTAGAATTACAAAAAAAAACAATTAGACCAATTAACTGTTATTGAGGAGGATGAATAATGACTATAACAGAATCAATTAAATTTAACAAACTAAAAGAAGAAAATGAAAAACTTAAAAATGAAATTACAGAATTAAAACAACAACAATTATATAAAGAAGATTTTAAAGAATTTGCTCATTGTATGAATTGTGGAGATGATTATGACTTTGATAATAAGTGTAGTACTTGTGGTTGAAAAAGAATAATTGCTTTAAAAGATAATTCTAAATATGACACATTACCTAGTAAGGAGGGTTAATAATGAATGATATTGTAAAAAATAGAGTAAATAGTATTACATTTCAATTTCCTTTAAAAGGAGATGATTTTAAAAATGAAAGTATTTTAGCATATAATGTTCAAAAATTTAAAGAAGAAAATAAACAAGAATTAACTGAGTATATTTTTAGACATATTAATCATTATGCATTAAATGGTTATCAAGGTGTGCATTTAAAAGATATTCCAAGTGCTATTACTAAAAATAATTTTGTTTTTAAAGAATGATTAGAACCTGTTCAAAAATTATTAGATGAACATAATAGAATTGGTAAAATAATTACTAATTATAGAAATTATATTGAAAGATACAGAGTTGAAATTAATAATAATTTAACACAAGCTCGTAAACAAAAACAACAAGAGTTTTTAAAAGAACAAGAATTAAAAAAAACAAGAATTAATTGAAAAAGCAAATAGTTTAACACCAGATATGGGTCTTGATATAGACCAAATTCAAGATGAACAAGTTCGTGTAATAGAAAAAATTGAGCAAATTGATAAATCATTAGAACCAAAACAATTAAAAAAAGTTGGTATTAATTTAATAAAAGAAAAATTATTAATACAAGATATTGAAATATTAGGGATTGATGATGATTTTTTAGAAAATGCTAATCAATATGAATTAAAGCAATTAATTAAATATTTAATTGTTAATGAAAAGTTAGTTAAAAATACAATTAAAGCACAATGAGATACAAATACTGATAATAAAGTAGTTGGTATTAAAGGAATAAATATAGAAAATGTTAAGAGGGAAACAAAATGACAAATGAATTACAACAATATATTAAAGGTGCAATTATTAAATATGAATTAAAAGTTAATGATAAATATGTAAAAGAAAATATTTTAGCACTTGAAGAATTAGAAAGTAATGGTGAGCAAATATCTAAATTAATAGTGCTGATAATGCTAAAATAACAGCATTAGGAATTATTAAATTAAGTAATAAAGGGTTAATTTTTGGTAAAGATTTTAATATTATTCCATTTAAAAATAAATTAACTACTGTTATTGATAGTAAGGTTTATTGTAAAAGAATTGAAGAAGCAGGGTATAGTCCAAGAAAAGCAATTATATTTAAAGGTGAAAAATTTGAATGAGATAGTTTAAATTCATGTCCTAAAATACATGAAATTAATTTTAATGCAAATACTAGTGATTATAATGAAATTATTGGTGCTTATGCTTTTGCAAAAGATAAAAATGGAAATTATCAAGGTATTTTATTAAGAAAAGCAGATATTGATCGTTTAAAAAATAGTAGTCCTAGTGGTAATAGTGAATATTCACCTTGAAATAAATGACCAAAAGAAATGGTTGA
>NZ_PUUH01000015.1:0-3530 GCF_002968355.1 Spiroplasma sp. ChiS
AAAAAACTTATTATTTATCAATTGTCAAAGATTTTCATAATAACCAAATTTTGGACTATCAAAAAAAACTTATTATTTATCAATTGTCAAAGATTTTCATAATAACCAAATTTTGGACTATCAAATTAGTAATAATTTAGGTACTAATTTTGTTTTAAAAAATATTATTAATGCTTGAATAAAAGCTCGTAAACCTAAAACATGAATTTTACAATCTGATCAAGGATTTCATTACACAAATCAAAATTATCAAAGACTTTGCAATTATTTAGGAATTAAAATATCAATGTCTAAACGAGGTAATCCATATGATAATACCCATACTGAATCATGATTTGGTACAATGAAAAGTGAATTTTTAAATCAAATTTCAAGAAAAAAGAGAACTACAAAATGAATTATAAGTAATTTACCTAAGTATATTTATTTTTATAATAAATTTTAGACCACAATCAAAATTAAAAGGCCTAAGTCCTGTTGAATACAGGAACCTAAACCTTTAGTCATTTTTTATTAGTCTACTTTTCTTGACTAATTCACTTGAAAAAGGTCTTTTTCAAGAAATTGTTATAACAGATTATGAACAAGCAATGGCAGGGTTTCTTTTTTTAACGCAAAAAATTAAAACAGTTGTCCAAGAAAAATTAGCAATTGGTAATAATAATTATGAAATTTTAACAAAGGTTAAAAAAAATAAAAATATGTTATTAAGGTAATTTATGATATGAATATTAGGAGATTAATTTAAATATTTACATCCCAATAAATATTTTAATTTTATGCATACATAAAATCAGAAAAGTTTGTTTTGTTAAAAAAAGTGTGATAAGATGATATTGTTAATTTATATAGTTTTAGGAGTTGAAATATTATGGCTACTGTTGTTGTCAAAGCAGGAGAACCGCTAGACAAAGCGTTAAAACGATTTAACAAGGTTTCTTCAGTTAAAAGAAAAGAAGCCCGAAAACGTGAACACTGAATGAGCAAAAAAGAAAAAAGACGTTATAAACAAGAACAATCACGTAGTTTTCGTTAAAAAAATCCCATTTAAAATGGGATTTTTTTTTAAAAATTAATATCTTTTAAAATTACATAATCAACTTTTTTAATGGCCGAAAGATCTTTACCTCCAGCATATGAAATTGATGATTGCAAATCTTCTGTCATTTCACGTAATGTTTCAAAAATGCTGCCACGAATTTCAATTAATTCTTTTTTACCTTCAACATAACGTTTTTCACCTTTATTATATTCACTTGCTGAGCCAAAATATTCTTTATATTTAATACCATTATTATCAACTTGTTTACCAGGTGATTCTTGGTGTGCAGCAAATAAACTCCCAATCATGCACATTGTTGCGCCCATTCGGATTGATTTTGCAATATCACCATTAACCCGTAATCCACCATCAGCAATAATTGGTTTTGAGCTACCTTTACTGCATCATTTAACAGCAGATAATTGTCATCCACCATTACCAAAACCAGTTTTTAATTTAGTAATACATACTTTGCCCGGTCCAATTCCAACTTTTGTTGCGTCAGCGCCTCATTGTTCTAAATCACGAACAGCTTTTGGCGTTCCAACATTACCTGCAATAATAAATGTTTCATGACCTAAATGTTTACGGATATGTTCAATCATTTTTTTTACACTAAAAGCATGACTGTGAGCAATATCAATTGTAATATAGTCAGGTACTAATTGCTCTTTTTTTAATGTTTCGATTAATGCAGCATCATCTGATTTAACCCCAACTGAAATTGATGTAACTAAGTTTTTACTTTTCATATGTTTAATAAACTTAACTTGATCTACGTTAAAACGATGCATAATGTAAAAATAATTTTTTTCTGCTAATTTTTCACATAATTCTTCATTAACTACCGTTGCCATATTTGAAGGGACGACAGGTAAATTAAAAGTATGTTTTCCTAATTTAACAGTTGTATCACATTCTTTTCGAGAATTGACAACACATAATTCTGGAATTAATTGAATGTCTTCATAATCAAATGCTTTCATTATTTTAATTTCACCTCACTTATTAAATGTACCATAAAATAAGGCGAAAAAACCGATTTTTCTTTTTAAAAAATGCATTTTGTAATCAAAGTGCAACAAATCAACTTTGAAAGGAGTTGATTTTTTATTGAAAAGAAACATTATTTTATTTTGCGGTTCTTAGTAATTAAGTATGGAAAAGATATTGTTATTAATACTGTAAATAAGATAGTAATTAATAATGTAAAAGAAAATGAATAAATTATCCGCGTAATTTATTAGCGGTAATTTATTCAATATAGTTTATTTTGAGCGTAGCGAACACGCGAAGCGTGCCGCAATATTTTTAGAGAGGAGATGTAATATGCCAACTTGATTAACGACAATATTTAGTGTTGTTATTGTATTAGCAATTTTTCTTTATTTTTGTTTATTAATTTACCAAAAAATTCGTCAAATTCGAGTAAAGAAAAAAGATAAAAAAGAAATTGAAAGAAAGGAGGATAAAAAATAATGTTAGGTATGTATTTAACAACAGCGTTTAATTTTTTAACAGCATCTACACCTAAAACTATGACTGAGGGTATGACTGGGATTTGAACTGGTTTGACTAGTGCATTATGAAAAGTTAAAGAAGGTATAACAAATATTTTACCTGAGATAATGGTTTTCTTAGGTGAAGCGTGAATTATATTAATTAACAAATTGAAGTGTTGAAAAAGAACAAGAATTAATTAATGATTTGAAAGACTTAAGTTAAATGAGTTTATATGATTATTGAGTTCAATTTGTTAGTTATATTATTGTTGCAAATGCCCCTGAGTTTTTATATGTTATATCGTTTGTGTTATTTATTGTTTTGTTTTTTGGAATGTTTTTTAAACTTATTCAAAAAATGTGGAGTTTTTAAAAATGCAAAATGATTGAATTAAATTAAAAGAGTTTTTTATTCATATATTTTTGTTTATAGATAAAACGAATGTTGAAAGTATTACAATGTGAAATTTAACACAAAATGAATATTTAACTTTGATGGTTGGTTTTTGAATTGTGATTTTGTTTTTAACTTGGTTTTTATTATGAATGATTTTTAAAATAGTTGGGTATTTTAAATAATGAAAAAATTTATATTTTTCTTTAAAAACTATTTTTATATTAGTGGTTGACTGCTTTTGTTTAGTTTAATTGATTTATTACTTTGGATAATTTCTTTGTATTGTCTTGGTTTAGTATTTTGAATATTATTTGCTTTGCAATGTATATATTTTCTGTGATGATTGTGAAAAAATATTTTTTATCAGTTAAATTCTTTTCGGTTAGTAAATTTTGTTTGAGATAATCCGTTATCGGTAATTATTGGTAAGTTAGGAACTGGTAAAACATTACTTTTAACTTATTTGTCGCAAACTATGAAATTATTGACAGATGAAATTTATAGTAATTATCCGTTAGAAGATGATAAAGTTAAAGTTTTAACATTTAAAAATTTAGATTTTACAGATAGAACAAAACCGGTTCCCCCA
>NZ_PUUH01000016.1:0-3526 GCF_002968355.1 Spiroplasma sp. ChiS
TTAACAAACCAGTTTCTCAATCAAAGATAATTTTTGAATTTTCTAGTTTTTGATAAAATTGTTGTTGTGTTTTATCTTTTACCTTATTCAATAAATTTCTATGTTTTTCACAAGTTCATAAAACTTTATTTGATACAAATTCTTCGGTGATGAATGATGATAATTTATAACAATCATTAACATCACATATTTTTTGTTGTTTAATTATCATTACCTCCTTTTAAGAGTTGTTTTATTTCAAATAAAAAAACAACTCTAACAAGAGTTGCTTTTTTGGAGCTTCATCGTACATTATACGTAATATTAATTTAAGAACAAAAAAGAATGAAATTAAAACACTAACAAACGAATTATTAAATGAAAGTAATTTATCATGAAAAGATATTAAAAACGAAGAATGAAGCTATGATATTGAATTATTCACCTATCAATTAGAAAATAACACAATTTACAATATAAAAGAAAATCAAAAATATTGAGAAGACTTAAAATCACACACAAAATTAAACAACGATCTAAACAATAATTTTAACAACATTGAAGAAACAATGAATAAAAAAATGATTGCTAATAACGCATTACATAGTGAATGAGATAAAACATCCAACAAATTAGAAAAAAAATATTTATAAAAGAGAGGTAAAAAAATGCCATTTAGATTTATAACATTTGACAACACAGAAGATTATTTAACAGACCGCGACCAAGCAATATATTACGATTTTTTATTAAGAAACCAAACAATTCCCTACTATGCTAATAAAGAATTAAGCAATAAAAACGCTATAAACTTATTAGATAATAGCGATAATTATAACGAAGAAATGTTAAAACTATGTGATAACAATTCAACTGGTTTTTTATTTTACGGATTTGGCGAACAAGAAAACTTAGAAGCAGAATTCAAATATGAAGACAACGGAATTCAAGCAAAAATAAAAACAAAAAAAGGAAACAAAGAAATACCATTTTTTTATTTAAGCATTTGCGGAAGAATGATTAAAGTAGAAAACAACACCACAAACGATATCAACGACTTAATACCGTATGCAAAAAACGAAGCAGAAACAACAACAACAATATTTTTAACAATTAAAATAGATATGTCAAAAGCACCATTAGTATATCCAATCCCCGATATAGACAACCCAGATGAAAACTACCAATATATTAATAAAAATTTTATTGAAAGTTTAGGAGAAAACAAAAGCGAACAAATTGAAAAATTAACAGAATTATTAGAACAATGCCCCATTAACACTAAAATTGACGAAGTTGAACCAAGCGGAATTGACAATAAATTTTATTTTGAAAAAACCAACGAAGAAGAAAACAAACCATGAAAAAATACTAAAAGTGCCATGACTTGAAACGATAATTCAAAAACAATAGCAACCGCCATAATCGATAACATTAATCAAATAAATGATTTTAAATACCGAGCAATTTATCAAAATAAATGTGCTAGCGAATATTTTGTATGAACATACAAAGAAAGATTAATCCAAGATAACTTAAACACAAGACATAAAGACGGAATTTATGAATTCCCTATTCTTAGTTTTAATTTACCCCTAAAAGGCGAAAAAATAAAATCCTTTAATTGAGAATACACCGCACGAGTTCCCATTCGTTATCAATCAATCAAAGACCCCAACAATTTTATTAATTTTTGCGAATATGCCCAAGAAAAAAAAGGAAGAATTCAATAAAAAATGAAATAAAGAAATGGAAAAAATAGATCAAAAAACAGCACAACTAGACAAAAGAATTAGAGAAATGCCCTACAAAATAGAAAGCAGTGCCAAATATGTTAAAAGCAGATTAAAAGAAATGACACCAGACGAACAACCTTTTAATCAAGTTGATAATAAGTATTATTATGTAGTGTGACAAGGCAATAAAAATCTTGAATGAAAAATTTGTAAATTTAAAAATACTGAAAAAATAAGATTAAAAGGGGGAAGCAAATTAGTTCTTGATTATTATGGCAGAGTTCATGACCCTAATAAAATAAATTTAGTTTTTGATGCTAAAATTATTAATTTAAGAGCAAACGATCAAATTTGAACAGATAATAGCATTAATTTTAAAGCAGTTTACCGTTGAAATGGTGGAGAAGAATGATCACCGATATTAAAATATGATGGTGGGATGATTAAATTTTGAGTATGAAAAGATTTTAAAACATGAGATAAAACCCAGCGTGGTATTGTGACAACAGCCGCTATTGGTTTGCGAACATTTGGATATTGATTAATTTGATAATAAGGAGAATAAAAAATCAGTAAAACTATTTTAGAAATTATTGTTTTGGTTATATCACTTTTTACTGGTGGAACAACGGGCATAACGGCAACTATTTTGAGCAAAAAACAACAAAAAATTAGAGATGAAAATAAAGAATTAAAAGAAAAAATAAACGATATTAAAATTGAAATTAATAATATTAATACGAAATTAGATGTTATTACAATTATAAATAATAAATTGGCTAATAACAACAAAATAAATATCAGACAAAAAAACAAGGATGGTAATAAAAATGAAAAAGAAAAAGACTAAATTATTTTTTCTACGATTAGCATATTGAATAGTTCACGGTTTAACATTGGGATTGCTAATTTTATTCACTGAAATTAATAAACTAATGCTAAAATTAAAAGAAAAAATTAATAATGAATGTATTTTGTTAGATGAAAATAAAGAAGATAATATTAATGACATAATTAAAAAAGACGATGAAAAAGAAAATTAAATAAATTAAAAAAAGCAATTTTTACTAAATTACTTTTTTATTCACCATTAACTTTTACATTGCCACCAGTATCAACAACTAAATTAGGTAATTTTTGTTCTTCACCATTTCAACGGTAAACTGCTTTAAAATTAATGCTATTATCTGTTCAAATTTGATCGTTTGCTCTTAAATTAATAATTTTAGCATCAAAAACTAAATTTATTTTATTAGGGTCATGAACTCTGCCATAATAATCAAGAACTAATTTGCTTCCCCCCTTTTAATCTTATTTTTTCAGTATTTTTAAATTTACAAATTTTTCATTCAAGATTTTTATTGCCTTGTCACGCTACATAATAATACTTATTATCAACTTGATTAAAAGGTTTTTCTTGAGGGCAAATTCATTCTAAGTTTTCTTTTATTTCTTGGCAATTTGTGTATATTTGGTTTTCTTTTTTTAGTTGTTGTAATTCATCTTCGTTATATTGTGGTATATTATTACAAGCAACTAAACTTGTTGTGCTTGTACCTAGTAATGTAATTGCTCCTAAAAAACTTAATCATTTTTTCATAAAAAGCCAGTCCTTTCTTAATATTTTATTTATATAAAAATTATATAATGAATGATGCAAATTTAATGATTATTTATTGAAAATATAATTAAAATATAAATATTCAAAAATAATATTTATTTTGATAATATATCAACAGTATCAAACAAAAATTTTAATTTTAAGAAAGGAAATAAAATATGTATCAAATTTGTGAAATGTGTAGAAAAAA
>NZ_PUUH01000017.1:0-3498 GCF_002968355.1 Spiroplasma sp. ChiS
AAATCAGTTAAATCATTCAAAAAATTCTCTTTTTTAACATCATAAAATTTTTCAACCATAAACTGATTTTTTAAACTATGTCATTGTCGATAATAATTCAAAAATATTTCATTAGGTTTATCATAAACAACTCCGGTTGAATAACTATCTTGTAAAAAATCTAAATACCATTTATCATTAAACAATAAATTTTTTGATGTTTTTAAAGTTGGATTAATAAAATAATTTGTTTCCGACCAATTTTCAAAAAAACTACTGCGTAAAAACATTGTATTAATAAAATCAGTTTCATTAATACCTTTATTAGTACTATTCTCTTGTTTAAGCGTATAATGCTCCTCATTTAAGGGTCTAAATGCCGTTAAAGTAATAAATGGAATAACCAAACCCAAAAAAGTTAAAATAAATATAACAAATAAAGATAACGATTTTTTCATAAACTTAACTCCTAACTATACAATGTTTTTGAAACAATAAACCCAACAATATATAAACTTGATATCGTTAACATTAACGGATGACTAAACAAAACGGCCATTCTACCAAATAATCAAATCAACCAAGTATCAGAATTATATAAATCCATAATAATATTTTTTGCCGATGTAAATTGATTAATAATAACAGTAATAAAACCAGTACCAAATATCGCAATTGCCGCCACCAATAAAACTAATTTAATCATTACTTAACACCTCTTTTAACTTTTGCTTGTTGTCTAACATTTTGGCGTTTAATTTCTCGTTTAACTTGTTGCTTATTACTATTCTGATAAACATTTTTACCAACATTAATACCTTTTCGTACAGTTGACGAATATACTTGTGAAACACCATTATTAACTGTTGAACCTAAATTATTATATTGTGTTGATGTCCCGTGAATTGCATAAATCGATAACTTAATAACCATAAAAAAGATTAAAAAATAAGCAATTGACGTATTTGTCATCGGTAATTTTGTATTTCAAATTACATCAAAAATAAACAAAAATATATCAAAAACAAAACTAAAAATATTGTCTCAATTACTATTATTATTTTCAACTAATAAATTAATCATCTTTACTATTTCCTTTCTCTTTTTTAGGTTTTAAATTCTTTTTCAAAATATCAATATCAAATAACTCCAATCGTTTTTTAACGCTTAATTTTGTCATTTCCGACCAATAATATTCTTTTTTATTAACAATTTCGTCATTCTTTAAATCACGCACAAATTTTAATCATTGACTATCATATTTATTCGCAAATTCAARGGGAATAATTATTTTAAAAAACCGAATTCCTAACCCAACATCCGACTTATGTTTTACTCTTTTACCTTCTGCTCTTCGTTCTACTGATTTTGTTTTTCAAATTTCATAATCCGTTATATCTTGAAAAATCCCAATTCGCATAATAAAGAAACGATTAAAAAAATTAAATCCTTTTTTAGCAACGGGTTTTTTCAATGAAATTGGAATAATAATCCCACTTGCTAACTGGCGAATATTATTTCAAATCATACCCTCACGCTGAGCAGTAAACAACGCACGATTACCAAAATGTCTCGCTAAAACAATTCACGGTATTTTACCACTATAAACTTTTTTCTCATCGTGAGGACTAGTTCCGTCAATATATAAATAACTTTCATCAAATAAAATAACACTATCATCGGGTGGGACTAGTTTTGTTCGATCGGTAAAATCTAAATTTTTAAATGTTAAAACTTTAACTTTATCATCTTCTAACGGATAATTACTATAAATTTCATCTGTTAATAATTTCATAGTTTGCGATAAATAAGTTAAAAGTAATGTTTTACCGGTCCCTAACTTCCCAATAATTACCGATAACGGATTATCTCAAACAAAATTTACTAACCGAAAAGCATTTAACTGATAAAAAATATTTTCTCACAATCATCACACAAAATATACACATTGCAAAGCAAATAATATTCAAAATACTAAACCAACACAATACAAAGAAATTATCCAAAGTAATAAATCAATTAAACTAAACAAAAGCATTAAACCACTAATATAACAACAATTTTTAAAGAAAAATATAAATTTTTTCATTTTACCTCCAATAGTTATTTATAATTAAACTAGTATTATTATGGTTTTCTCTCCCCACAAATCAAAAAGGAGAGTGATAAAAATTAAGAAAATTTTAAAAATAATTTCAATATTATTGCCTATCATTGGAATTATAAACTTTTTAATTAATCCTATCGGAAAATTAATTACTACAATTAATTTTGTAGAATGAATATTTAAAAATATTAATCAAATAAATGCAAAAGAAATATTTTTTACAACATTATTTATATTAATAATTACTGCATTCGTAATGAAAATATATATTATATTCAAAAAAAAATTTTAAAATTTTGTGGGGAGAGAAAACCATAATAATAACAAAATTTAATTATTTAAAATAACTAACTATTTTAAAAACCATTCACAAGAAAAACCAAGTTAAAAACAAAATCACAATTCAAACACCAACCATCAAAGTTAAATATTCATTTTGCGTTAAATTCCACATTGTAATACTTTCAACATTCGCCTTATCTATAAACAAAAAGATATAAATAAAAAACTCTTTGAATTCTTGTCAATCATTTTGCATTTTTAAAAACTCCACATTTTTTGAATAAGTTTAAAAAACATTCCAAAAAACAAAACAATAAATAACACAAACGATATAACATATAAAAACTCAGGGGCATTTGAACCAATAATATAACTAACAAATTGAACTCAATAATCATATAAACTCATTATAAAAAACCTCTATCATATTCATTTTCATAATCAAAACTAAACACACTAAATTCCACGGGTTTTTTATAACATTCCTCATCTAAAAGTTCACAAAATTCATAAGATAAGAATTTTTTGAATTTTTTATAACATTTTTTACATAAAAATGAAATCCTATATTCACCACCAAACTTTCTAAAATAAACTTTTGCTTTTATAAATTTGTTATAACAACCAAATAATTTAAAATAATGTTCATTTGAATTATAAATAATATAACCATTATCACATAATTTATAACCTTTATTTTTTTCGTACTTTATTCTATCTTCTCTTTGTTCTTCTTTTATTGATTTAACTTCCATTTTATAATTCCTCCAAATCACGAATTAATTGTTCTTCTTTTTCAACACTTCAATTTGTTAAATTATTATTGTTATTATTTGCTTTTACTTTTTTAGGTTCACTTAAAAATAAAGCTTTTTTCATTTTAGTAAAATAATTTTGTTTATATTGATTATATAAATTGATTAATTCTGTTCCAGTTAAATATTTTCAAATATTTCGCTTTAAATTTTCATCATATTTTACAATAGGGTAAGAATTATCATAAATCAAACCGATTGCTACTTGTTCCAAATGTTTTTCACTCGGATAAATAAACTTATTACTCAATCAAAAACCAATATGACGATTATGATTAGGTAAATTAATAAAACTTGCTTTTTCTGTTGTAAAAG
>NZ_PUUH01000018.1:0-3492 GCF_002968355.1 Spiroplasma sp. ChiS
GCGATAATGTCATAATTGACGAAAAAACTGGCAAAGTAAAAATAATCGATAAAGAAGAATAAAAAGAGGTTAATAATTGACGAAAAAACTGGCAAAGTAAAAATAATCGATAAAGAAGAATAAAAAGAGGTTATTATGATTAAAGTAATAGAATTATTTGCTGGGATTGGAAGTCAAAGAAAAGCATTAGAAAATATTGAAATTAAACATAAGATAGTTGCTATTTGTGATAATGATAAATATGYTGAAAAATCATATCGAGCAATTTTTAATGATTATGACACACCAAATTTAGGTGATATTACCAAATTAGAAACTTTACCGTATGCCGATTTAATAACTTGATCATTTCCATGTCAAGACATATCAAACGCCAATAATAATGGRCAAGGATTAAATGGTAAKCGAAGTGGTTTAGCTTACAAAGTTGTTGATTTAATAAAAACAATGCCAATAAAACCTCAATATCTTTTAATGGAAAATGTGCCAAATTTATTAAGTAAAAAGTTTTTTGTTGGATTTCAAAATCTACAAAATCAACTTAATAAATTAGGATATCATAACCAATATTTTACAATGAATGCCAAGGATTATGGAATTCCCCAAAATAGAAAAAGATTGTTTATGATTTCAACATTAAAGCAAGATTTTAAATTTCAATATCCCCAACCTTGTAATTTAAAATTTTTAGTAAAAGATATTTTAGAAAAYAATGTAAATGAAAAATATTTTATTAGACAAGAATCAATGAAAAAAGYARTTGARAACAATAAACTTAAAATYATYGAACAATGTGCTTATACAATTACAACAAAACAAATGCGATGAGGAAAYGCAGGAATTATTGCAATTCCATCAATTAAGGGTTATGGTAATTTTATTGTTTTACCACGAGCAAAAGATGGTTTGCTAATTAATGGATCATATAATCGGTTTTTAAAAACAGAAAATAATTATATGGGAACAATCGCGGCAAGTAATGTCAATAAAATTATGATTGATAATAAAATACAAAATCAATATACTAATAAAATATTATCTTTTTTAATTGATGAAAAAGAATACTTTTTAAGAATATTAACACCTCGTGAATGTTGATTATTAATGGGGTTTAGTAATAAAGACTTTGATAAAACAAGCAAAGTTGTTTCAGAAACACAACTTTATAAACAAGCTGGTAATATTAACAAAGGAGAAAAATTAGAAAAGATTTTTATAAAAATGTTTAAAACAGAAAAGAAAAATTAACAAAGGAGAAAATACAAATGAAAAAAGTAAATAAAGAAATATCAGATGAAATAATGAAATATGTAATTAATTCTGATTTTGATAATTTAAGAAATATAACTAATGAATTATATATAAAAGGTAATTTTTCTAACGAAACTAAGGAAATGTTATTCAATATAATTAATAAATTTGATAAAACAACTATTAAAGAAAATAAACGAATTGTAATACCTGTAAAAAAAATCACTGATGAAAATAGTATTTTTTCAGTATCTCCGAAAAAGAAAAAGAAAATAATAAATATCGTTTTTAAATAAAAAATAATAAAATAATTTAATTTTAAATATATTAAAATTAAAGATGATAATATTAAATATGAAATCCATTTGGTATAGATATATTTAAAAATAAAATTATGAAATTTAATTTTAAATATTTTATAAATGGTTTTGAATTACTTAGTAATTTAAAGGATGATGAAATTTAATTTTAAATATTTTATAAATGGTTTTGAATTACTTAGTAATTTAAAGGATGACTCAATTCCTGTAGTTTTTTTTGATCCACAATATAGAGGTATTTTAGATAAAATGTCATATGGCAATGAAGGAAAACGGCAAATAAAACGTTCAGAATTAGAACAAATGGATGAAATAACTATTAAGAAATTTATGGAAGAAATAAATAGAGTTTTGATGGAAACAGGACATCTCTTTTTATGGGTAGATAAATTTCATTTATGTCAAGGAATTGCACCTTGAATTAGAAATACAAATTTAACAATAGTTGATATGATTGTATGAGATAAAGAAAGAATGGGAATGGGCTATAGGACGCGGAAACAAAGCGAATATCTTCTTATTTTACAAAAACCGCCAATTAGGGCTAAAAATATTTGAAAAACACGGAATATTAGAGATGTTTGATCAGAAAAAATTGATGTTAAAATTCACCCACACCAAAAACCACGTGGTTTGCAAGAAATTTTAATAGAAGCGGTTTCTAATGAGGGAGATGTTATTTTAGATCCAGCAGCTGGGAGTTTTTCTGTAATGGATTCTGCAATAGTTAAAAATAGACTTTTTTTAGGTTCAGATTTAAAGGATTTTACTGAAAATGGCACTAATTAGTGAAAGAAAGAAAAAAATTAATTCAAGTGGTTCATATGCAAGAGTTTTTAATAATATAGATTTAGGTGAACTTATTACAAAAATTCATTCAACTTCTATTTCAAACGGTAATGAACTAGAAAGAATTATTTTGGAAAAATCTGAATATGTAATTAGTAATGTAAATGAATTTGAAAGAATTTTAAGAAGAGAAGAAATAAATTGAAATATTGTAATAATTCCCAAAAAAATTGTAAAAAAATCATCTGTTAGTAATTCAAAAGAACCTGATTTTATAGTTATTCAAAAAACAAACGAAACATTAAATATTATTGAATTAAAAGATGGTTGAGTTTTTGATACAAAAAAAGCAATTGGAGAATATGAACAACTTTTAGAATTTCAAAATGATATTTCTAAAATTGTTAGTTTTAAGACTAAAATTTATATGTGTAGTTTTAATAATAATGATAAAAATGAGATATTTAAAGGATTTAAGAAAAAGATACCTTTAGAGGATATTATGATAGGACAAGAATTTTGTAAATTACTAGGTCTAGATTATTATTCAATAGATTTGGAACGTAGAAATCATGCAAATAAAAATTTACAATATTTTATTCAAGAACTTTTAAAAATTGATATTGTAAAAACTGAAATTATTAAACAACTAAATAAAAAATAATTAATAAATATAAATTTTAAAATTTTTTAGTATTATACTTATATTATAAATTTTTATAATAAATATAGACATCTAATATATGTTTGGTATTTCTTTTATTTTTTTACTTATTTAAAACAACATTTAATTTTGTTGTTTTTTATTTGACAAATAATTTTAATGACGGTATCATCACGGTGTAATTAGTTATATAAATATTAATTTTATTTTACTTATATACCCCCCCTATAAGTCCTTTAAAATAAGGACTTTTTGGGTTCCGATGTGGTGAAAAATCCCGTAAATAAAGGAGTTTTTATAAATGAATGAGTTAAAAAATAGCAAAAAACAAGCAAAAAATAACCAAAATTTAACAAAAAATGCCCCTTTTTTGACAAAAAATGAAAGCATTTTAACAAAAGAAAACAATAACTTAAACCAACAAAAATTTTTTGACAAAAAATGAAAGCATTTTAACAAAAGAAAACA
>NZ_PUUH01000019.1:0-3416 GCF_002968355.1 Spiroplasma sp. ChiS
AAAGTTTTAAGACAAGCAGGAAATTTAACACCAAATTTTAAAAAATAACGATAAATAAGTTCTGACGGTGAATCATGGTATTTATTAAGTCTAATTTTCATAAAATTAATCTGTTCTTTTGTAAATTTACATCTTTTATTATTCTTTTTTCTTTTCTCATAATAAAAAAATAACGATAAATAAGTTCTGACGGTGAATCATGGTATTTATTAAGTCTAATTTTCATAAAATTAATCTGTTCTTTTGTAAATTTACATCTTTTATTATTCTTTTTTCTTTTCTCATAATACATTTTATCTGACTTATAAGCACTATATTCATCAGTAGTTTTAAAACGCTTAATTTCTCGTAAAATAGTACTACGATGTCTATTCAAACACTTAGCAATTGCAGAAATATTCTGTTCACCATTCTTTTTTAAAAAAAAATTTTTGATAATAATGATTATTCTAATTTAACTTTATTCATAAAACTTAAATGACTATACATAACATTTATATACCTTTCATTAACTTATAAAATTTTTAATATTTAATACGAATAATTGATATATAATTGATATGTGATAAAATCAATTATATATAAAAAAATAAAAAGGAGCAATCGGATTAACCGCAACAAGCACAACAACATTAATCAGTTGTAAAAAAGAAAATAATAATGAAAACGAGGAAAATAATAAACCAGAACCACAATATAATCCACAACAACCACCAAAAAATAGTAATTGAAAATTAATTTCTAATAAATATATTTCACGAGATACTGGATGATATATTATAATTTATAAAATTTTTAATTTATGACGAATAGAAAAAATTAATAGTTCAAAAAACTTAAGGAACTGAATAACAGATCCAATGGATATTATATATAAATGAGAATTAAATAATGAACCTACTAATTTACAATTACCAACCATTGATAAAAACACCGGTGAGATTACTGATTGAAAAGGTTAAAAAGGAACTGAATAACAGTTCCTTTTTTATATTAATCGCACAAATTTCATAAAAATAATTAATAAAAAGATATTTGTTATTGTACTATACAATGCTGGTTTAAATTTTCATACCTCAAATATTTGACTAAAAAAACTATATACTGTTTCAAAAACCTTACCAACACCACTCGCTAACTCGTTAACTTGTTTAACGCCCGGAATAGTGTTAACAATTCAAATCACCGCATTTTTAATATGAGCACCAAAATCTCATCAACCTTTGGGTGTTACATATTGCACTTGTCATCATTGTTTATCGGGGAATAACCCACCGTTATTAATTTCTTGTCAATTATAAATCCCAAAATTAAAATCATAATATCGGTACATATCATTCTCTTTTTGTGCTTGCAATTCAAAAACATTATAACCGATTTTTTGTTCTTCAATTTTCTTATATTGCAAACCATATTTATTTTGTAAATCACCACCAAAAACATAACCCGAATTTGAGTTAATATTATAATTATTAGCAACCGAAAAATCATAATTAAAAACACTACCATAATTATTAATCGTATAAAACCGATTTTTAAATGATAAATATAATTTAATATCTAATTGCTTATATTTATCAGAAAAATAAAAATATCGTGGGTAAATTTTAAAACCATTATTTACTAACAAACCATATTTTTTATTATAACCTTGAACATAAGTATTATTTTCTAAATCAAAAATCGTACGTAAATAATTAGTATAAAATTTCTGTGAAATCTTAAACATACTATTTAATAATTTATCAAATTGTAATTTATCGTTAATATTTTCACTCAACAAAATATTATTAAAATTTTGTAATTTCAAGGCAAAAAAGTTAACTAAAACAGTATCATATTGTAAATTATCAATATATCCATTTTCAATAAAAGAACTACGATTTTGAAACACTGGCACCAATGCACTTGCAAAAAACGACTGTAAAAACTTAGATAAATCAAACTGACCGCTAAACTGTTGATAATACTTTAAATCTTTACTATTTAATGATGAATAAATTAAACCATTAAAATTAAAAACTTCACCCATTCCCGTTCGCATAAAACTAAAATTAAAACTTAAATCATCATTATTAATATTATTTAACTCTAAACTACCAGAAATAATTAAATTTGCTTCATCAACAGTTAAAATCATCCGATAAATTGCTTTTTTAATATTTTTAACATCCAATTCATCAACCGTCTCAAAATCAAAAATTATCCGCTTTGTACCAACCTTATTCGGATTTTCATAATCCGCACTACCACCTTGCTGAACTCTAATATTTTCTTGCAAAACAGAATATAAAGATAAATCAATAAATTCTTTTACGCGAGTTTGTTGATAACTATTTCAATCAGTAATCTCACCKGTGTTTTTATCAATGGTTGGTAATTGTAAATTAGTAGGTTCATTATTTAATTCTCATTTATATATAATATCCATTGGATAACCAGTACTACTTCCGAAGTTTTTTGAACTATTATTTTTTTCTATTCGTCATAAATTAAAACTTTTATAAATTATAATATATCATCCAGTATCTCGTGAAATATATTTATTAGAAATTAATTTTCAATTATCTACTTTCAACTTAACTCTTGGATAATGATTTTCTTTATAGCGGTCAACATTTTCCACAATTTCTTTCGATACATCAAACATCTTATATTTTACAGCAAARRCATAAATAAAATCAGTTAAATCATTCAAAAAATTCTCTTTTTTAACATCATAAAATTTTTCAACCATAAACTGATTTTTTAAACTATGTCATTGTCGATAATAATTCAAAAATATTTCATTAGGTTTATCATAAACAACTCCGGTTGAATAACTATCTTGTAAAAAATCTAAATACCATTTATCATTAAACAATAAATTTTTTGATGTTTTTAAAGTTGGATTAATAAAATAATTTGTTTCCGACCAATTTTCAAAAAAACTACTGCGTAAAAACATTGTATTAATAAAATCAGTTTCATTATTATTAATACCTTTACCAGTGCTATTCTCTTGTTTAAGCATATAATGCTCCTAATTTAAGGGTCTAAACGCCGTTAAAGTAATAAATGGAATAACCAAACCCAAAAAACTTAAAATAAATATRGCAAATAAAGATAATGACTTACGCATTATTCTTTACCACCTTTTTTCTTTTTAAAATTAATTATAAATAAAATACATCAAACTAATTCAAATCAAAAATACAAATTTGCAACTAACATATATCAGAATAAAATACCAAACTCATTAATTAATTTATCTCATTTATCGTAAATTAATCCAATAAATAAAGCAAAACCAAAACCAACAACTAAAATATATACTAATATTTCTCATCATTTTTCTTTTAAAAACTTTAAAATTTTAATTTTCATAAACTCAACTCCTAACTATACAATGTTTTTGAAACAATAAACCCAACAAT
>NZ_PUUH01000020.1:0-3377 GCF_002968355.1 Spiroplasma sp. ChiS
AAAATTTCTTCATATTCAGTAATATTAATCTTTTTAGTACGGTCGTTCATATTATTTATTCACCACATTTCTATTTTTGAATAATATAATAATCAGACTTATAAATAGTGTTTATTATTTTTTACAATACAAATAATTTGCTAAGACACACACATTTATATTTAAATTATTTGTCTTTAATAAAATTAATAAAATATTATCTGTTCTACTGATAAACAAACTTAAATAACAAAAAATTATAATTTAATTTACAAAATAAAAGTAAATTAAAAAAGAGAAAATTATTTAATTATTTTGGAATGTTTAAAGTTGTTTATCAACTTAAATATTAAACCATTATCTCTTTTAATGACTTAATAACTTACTTATATACCATAACTAAATTAAAGTCAAATATTTCTAAAATTACTATAAAATAAAAGTGTAGAGTCCACATTCCATAAGAACTCTACTTTTTTATTATATCAGTTTTTTTATTTAAGCACGCTGAAAAATTAATATTTATTAAAATATTAATGACAAAAATTACTTTTAGATGTATAATTCTAAATGTAAATATTTAATTTTAAAATTTTTATTGTATTAGTAAATTGTTGTGTAAACTAATACTTTTTTTATGCCGTTTTTTATAATTTTCAAAGAATAATTTTTGTTCCTTTCAATGTTGATATTGTTTTCGATAAAATGGGACATATTCTTCTATTTGTCAAAAATAATCGTTTTCTAAATAACTATCAATAATAACACCCATTATATAACCTTGTTTATCAACAAACATAAATTTATTTTTTATACCTTTTAATGAAGCAATTAATTCCATTTCACACATTTCAATAACACCAACCTTTACAAGTAGGTCGGTACAATTTGCACTAAAACGATATGATTTTTTATTTAAATTATAAATATTTCTTAATTTAACTTCTGATACTTTTTTAGGTTTTTTGTAAGGAATATCAAATTCTTTGCAAAGTTCCTTTTTTTGTCTTTCAGTATTAGATAATGACTTAACAAAATATTTAGTTAAATATTTAATAACAAAAACATTTGTATTTTTTTTAACTTTAAGATTTTTATTTATTCCGCAATACCAATTAATTCAACGACTTTATTTTCCTTAAAATTAGAATTATAACAAGATATTAAATTAGATGCACTTGTTGTTAATAGAAATGAACTTAATAAAAATGCTAAAATTTTTTTCATATTTTTTACTATCCTTAAAATAATTAATATATTTTTAAACATATTATATTTAATCATTCTTATTTTGTCAATTTTTAAAATTACACTTTTCTTTAAAATCGTTTTCTCCCGTTATGCTAGTTAATCAAGGAAAGGGGCTTCGCCCCTAAGTCGCTCCGCGACTTTTACCCCTTTAAACCCGAAGAAAACAATAAAAATTTTAGCGGATTAATTCCATATTTTTTGTTATGTCGTCAGTTTGATAATAATATTATTTTTGCTGGACAACGAATTAATCAGAATTGAGTGGAATATAGAGAAATTACTAATATGATTATTGTTCCTATGCAATGTATTCCACCTAGTATATTTTTTACTTATTTTAAAATGAAAATAGGTTTTTTTGATGATTTAGATGATTATTTAGTATGAAAAACTGAAACGGTTAAACGAACAGCAAACGGAAAAAGAGTTCGTAAAAAATCTAATAAAGATATTGGTATTAATTTTGTTAAAATAACAATTCCTTTATCTATTGCAATGCAATATGATAGTAAATATTTAAAGTTTGTGCGTGATTTAAAAAATGATAAAGTACCAAGTTATACTAAGCAAAATTGACCTAGTATTGTTAAAAAAGATATTACGATTAATGAATTACGAGAGATGGGGATGGAACATTTATTAAAGAATTTGGGAGAGTTAGAAAATGATTAATTTACTTGCTAATGATGTATGAAATGGTGCCATTAATGTTGTAGTTGATATTTTTATGAAAATAATGGATTGAATGTGAGCATTAAAATTGCCTGGTACGAATATTCCTTTATTTGTAATTTGAGTATTTGGTGGTGTTATAAATGTTATTTTTTTATTAGTTAATAGTTCTCGTGGTTTAAGTTCAGTTTCTCGTGCAAGTTTAGAAGCAAGTTCTAGTGTAGCAAAGGGTGCGAAAGGTGTTGTTTCTTTTTCTAAAAAAAGATATCAGAATAGTAATAAGCAACAAGTTAAAAGAGAAGTTAAACGTCAAAATGTTAGACAACAAGCAAAAGATAAGAGAGGCGTTAAATAATGTTAAAATTAATATTTTTCTTTGTTATTGGTTTGACTGTTGGATTTGGTTTTATTGCTAATATTGTTGTGGCAACAGATTTAGGTTTTTCTACTGTTAAACATTATTTGGAGTCTGCTAATGATTTTTATAAATTAGTAGCACAGTTATTTATTATTGCGACACATCCTATTTTCCAGTTATATATGGCGTTTGGAATTATTATTATGGGTATTAGAATTATTTTTATTGTTTAAGGGGGGGGGGGTTAAAACAATGCGAAAACGATTATTAGATATATTTATTATTTTTTATTTAATATTTGGTTGAATATTTCTTTTTTGTAGTGCTATAACTATAAATTATATTAGTAATGTTTGTAAAGTAGAAACAAGAAATAATGATAATTTTAGTGATTTAACTTATGCAAAAGCAAATGAATATGATTTTCAGTCTACTTTAATGTTGCGACAAGATTATTTTATGCAAGGTTTAGACCCTAGTAATTATGCATTTAGTTTTGGTGTTGAAACTCCTTTTATTCCAAATGTAAGTGCTGATAAAAATGATAGTAATTATTGATTTAATAAAATTAAAAATACTAGTTGAAGTTATTTATTAAGTTGAAACCCAAAAGATATTTCTGAGGTGGGTTCTTTGGGTAGATTAATAATAGATTATAAAACGCCAAATAAATTGTTAGATATTTTTATTTATAAAAACAATATAAAATATGAATTTACTTTTAATTGAGAAATTATACAATATTTATTTATGCCAATTATTGCCAATCAGAGTTATAAACATTTTGATATGAATTATTTAGTTTTAAATTTTAATTATAAAGAATTGCTTAATATGGATATTCTTAAAAAATCTAACAGTAATTATTTTGTTAATGATGTTAAACAAAATTTTTATTCGTTGGATAATTTATTTCAAGTTTTAGATTATTTTTATTCTAATGTTTTAAGAGTTATATTTGATATTTCTAATTTTAGAGAATTTATTTATTTTACATCTAATAATGGTAATTTAGGTTTTGTGTTTTTTGTAAAAAATGGTTTTTTATTATATCCAAAATCAATGGTTTTTAATATTTTAAGATTTCCTGATACAGATATTTATTATTTAAAACCAC
>NZ_PUUH01000021.1:0-3224 GCF_002968355.1 Spiroplasma sp. ChiS
GAAAAATTAAAAGATTGAATTGAAATATATAATAATAATAATTTAAAAATTGAAGTTAAAAGTATACAATCAATTATTTTTAAAGGAAAAATAAAAGACTTTAAAGGTTATGAAATTTTTAAGGATTGTAAAATTATTCATAAATCAGTAAATGCTAATTTTAATTATTATTACATAAATACATCAACTTTGACTAAGCAACAATTAGAACAATTAACTTGTTATTGAGGAAAAAAAATAATGAATATAACAGAATCAATTAAATTTAACAAAATTAAAGAAGAAAATGAAAAAATTAAAAAAGAACTTGCTAAATTAAAGCAATTTCAATTAAAGAAAAGTGATTTTTGAGTTCAATTTTATTGTATAAATTGTGAAAAAGTTGACAGATGTATATTATCAAGTTGTTCAGAAAATACTTTAAGAAAAAACTATGTTTTAAAAGATAATTCTAAATCTAAATATGCTAATTATCCAATAAGGAGGATTAATAATGAATCAATTTATTGCCATTGGTAGAACAACAAAAGATATTGAAATTAAAAGAACACAAAATGGTAAAGAATATGCCATGTTTCAATTAGCAGTAACACGACCACATTCAATTCAAAAAGATACTGATTTTATTACTTGTCAAGTTTGAAATAAACAAGCAAATTTATTACAACAATATTGTCATAAAGGTAGTAAAATTGCAATTACAGGTATTTTACAATCTTATAAAGATAAAGATAATAAAATACAATGAATGGTAAGAGTTTATAGTTGTGAATTTTTACAAACTAATAATAATTTAAAAAAAGATACTTTATCTGAAAAACCACAAGAAAAAATAGAATTTAATTCATCTGATACAAAAGAATTATTTAATAATGATAATGAAAATATTGATACTAATGAAGCAATTTTATGAGATTAAATTTAAAATCTTTATATATTTATAATGATGAATTACATAAGTATAGTATTTTAATCCCTAGTGTTAGTCAAATTGTTAATATTTTATTACCAAAAGACTATTCGCAAATTGATGATAATATTTTAAAATTAGCACAAAATCGTGGAATATGTATACATAATATGATTGATGTTTGAATAAAAAATAATTTTGATGATGAATTAATTGAATTTATTGATTATGAAATAAAATCACATCATGAATTATTTAAAAATTTTATAAAACTATATCAAGAAACTTTTAAAGATATTAAATTTAGACATTATGAAACTGAAAAAAACACTTTATAGTCCTTTAATGTGTGGTACAACTGATTTTATTGGTATAACAACAGATAATGAATATATAATGTGTGATTGAAAAATTACAAGTTCTAATGAAAAAGCGGATATTGAACGCTATATTTGACAATTAAAACTTTATTATTTATTAGAAAAAAACTTTTGTATAGATAATAAAAAAATATTAATGATAATTATAAATCCAAAATTAAAAATAGTAATTAAAGAAAAAGTTAATATTACTAAACAATATTTAAAACAAATTAAAGAAGCCATTTTAATATGACAAGAAAGAGAGAAATGAGAAAATGCCACAAGAAACTAAAACAAAAAAATTAATTGAAAGTATTGGAGAAATTCAATCTGATATAAATCTTTTTGTTGGTAAAAATGCCAGAAATGACCATAATAATTATAATTATTTTACAGAAAGTGACCTCTATCAAACCTTAAAACCACAATTACGTAAACAAGGTATAACTTATACTATTCAAGCAGTTGGAGAACCAAGTTTTACAGAAACACAAAGTAGTAAAGGTGGAAAATTAACAAATTATTATTCAAAAGGATTATTAACACTTTATAAAGGTAGTGAAAAATTAGAATTAGGAATTATTTTATCAGCACAAAATTCAGATATTGCAAAAGCAATTTGTAGTGCTTTAACTTATGGAGCTCGTTATTGATTATGTAAAACTTTTGGTATAGCAACAGATGAATTAGATCCTGATAGTACTGAAATAAGTAAAGAAAATAGTAATCAAGTTATTAAAGAAACTACAAGTGCAACAAAATTAGAACCAGTTATTATTAAAAAACAAAGTGAAGATTTTTATTATCAATTTAAAGAAAGGTTTTTAAAATAATGATAAAAATAGGTATTGACCCATCAGGTACTGGTACTACTGGTATTGTTATTTATGAAGATAATAAATTAAAGGAAAAATTCGAATTTACTAGTATGTCGTGATTAAAACACATATCTTTTATAAAAGATATATTATGCAAATGCAAATATTGTAATTTTCTTAGTATTATAAACATTGAAAATTGTTTACCAACAAATGCTAATGGTTCAAAAGACCGTGATGATTTATTGCGATTACTAGGTGCTATTGAAGCTATTGAAATTAAAAAGAAACATTATACTATTATTAATTGAGTATCTAACTGAGTATCCTCACGACATACTAAATCAGTTGTTAAAAATATGGAAAATTTAAGTAAATATAATGATAGTTGTTTATGAAAATATGATAAAGATACTAATTTAACTTATCAATATGGTAAAGGTTGATTTTATAATAATGAAAAAATAAGTAATCATCTCCGCGATGCAATTATTATTGCTAATTATGAGAGGTAATATTATGAAGAAAACATATAATAAAAAACGAAAAGATAAATATAATCAAAAACGGAAAATATATTATTCTAGCTTTATTCGAAAAACAGTTAATCTTTACTTAAATCAAGAGCAAGAAAAAATCTGAAATAATTTACCACAAAACTATACTTTTTCTGAAAAAGTAGAATATTTTATTAATTATTATATTGTAAATAACAAATAAAAAATAACCTTAATTGGTTATTTTTTAAATGCTATTTGTAAGTTTTTCAATCGCTTCTTTTTTAGCATATTCTTTATCAWTAATTTTAACTTGTTTTTTGACATTTTTAATTTGYCCAGTTTTAATTGCTAATTCTGTTGCACTTTCAGCACCGCGTAAATGCTTTTCATGTGCAATTACAGCAGTTCGTAATTCTCTAATTTCTGCTTTATATTTTTTAATTTTTTTAGCAGATAAACCAAGAACGCCAAGACTACCAGTTCCAACTGAACCCGCTAATACAAGTAAAACAATCATTAATGTATCTGTTGAAATATTCATTTTTTTATTTCCTTTCTATCCTTACTAAAACAGTGGCCATCTATTCTTTCAGAACAAAATAATTTATAAAATAGACTATATAACCACCCAAAA
>NZ_PUUH01000022.1:0-3198 GCF_002968355.1 Spiroplasma sp. ChiS
CAGAAAATAAGATTATTAATTTAGAAAGGCAAAAAACAAAAAATAAAAAATGTAAATATAACTTTGTATGAAAATGATATATTAAAAATGAAATTTATTACACAAAATACAGGTGCAAAATTATCAAGTTTTGTAAGAAAATGTATTAATGAAGAATATCAAAAAGTTATTAAAAACAAATAAAAAATTGCTTTTGAATAAAGCAATTGTGTTATAATAAAACTGTAAAATTTAAAATAAATAAAAATTTGGTGATAGTAAATTGTCTACTAAACAATTTACTATCGTGGAAACACTAGCGATAACTAGCGTTTCCAATGACAATTTTAACATATTTTACTGGGGTATTTTGTTTGTCCTTTTGATACTCTTGTGAAATATGTTAGAAAATTGCTTGTGGAGATAGTGCAGTTGTACTATTCTCTTTTTTATTTAGAAAGGAAAACAACAATTAAAAAATTACTAAGTATTTTAACAATAACTACGCTGACAGCGAGCATTCCCGCCCCGTTGCTTGCCAACAAAACACTAATTCGTGTTAAGCGCGATGTTGGGATGTCTAAATCAAACAAAGTTTATGTACCAATTAAAGAAAAAAATGGAATAACTGGAAAAATAAATTCCCTTGCAGTTGATAGTAAAGACAACATTTATTTTAGAACCAACAACAAGTAATAATTTAAAACAAATAAAAAAATATTTTAATTATTATTGTTTTTTTATTAAAAAAGAGTTATAAATAAGGTAGATAAAGCCTGAAAATGACCTTATCAGTACCAAATAATAACAATTTAATACAGAAAGAAGGTAATTAATTATGGGAACATTATTAAGTATTTTAGGTTCAATCGGAATTATCAGTAACGGAGCAGAAACAATAGCTAGTACTACTATAATTGAAAATAATGTAATTTCAGAAATAGAATTAGAAAATAATATTATTTTAGAAATAAAAACTGTCTTTCTTAAAGAATTAAATAGTAATTATGAAATAGTAAATATTTGACAAAATATTCCTTTATTTGAAGAAGAAAGTATATTAGCTGCTGAAATATTACCAACATCAAGTGTTGTTGAGGGTGGTATTCTTGCTGGTTCCTTAGGAACGGCGGTTGAAACTTTGGGTATTTCATTAGCAATTGGGGCAGCAATTTATGGTGGTTATTATGCTTATCAGCATTGAGATAGTGTCAAACATTTTGCTAGTGAAACACTAAAAACAACAGAAAGTTATATTGCATCAACAAGTAATTATTTAAAAAGTTGATGATCATTTTAATTATTTAAATTAATTTAAGCCAAATAATTTAACTTAGTTTTCCACAAAAAAACTCTTATAAAATAAGGGTTTTTTTACTGGTTTTTCTATCGTTGCTTTGTGGAATTATCATATCAATAACTTTAACAATGTTAGAACAAGCGGAATGAGACAACAAGATAACTTTAGATAAATTTAATTTTGCTAATATTCAATATAACTTAAATAGTACGACTTATGAAAACTTAAATAAATATTTAGATAATATTGAAATAAAAAGCAAAGAATTAAATTATCTTAGTCGGGTAATTGAAGTCTGCGGGTCTACCATTCGTGGAGCACAAAAAAAACCGAAGGAATTATTCAACAATTAACTAGTTCATTAATTGTTTTTGCGCAGTCAAAAATTAAAAACATTACTGCAAAAACAACAATTAAATTTGATAACACGAAACCACAAGCAATATTTATTATTTTCCCCAATGAAGAAAAAAGCACCTAYGACTTTATTTCCCTATTTATTACTGAAATTTATAGCAAATTAATTAATGACCTTGATAAAAGCAATCTTGCAAAATATCATCGTCCAATTTACTATATTTTAGATGAATTCGATAATTTCCCCAAAATAACCGTGATTAATCAAATGATAAGTGTTCTCAGCGGTCGTAATATTCATTTTATGCTTATCGTTCAGTCAATCGATCAACTTGACGAAAAATACAATATCGCCACAAGAAACAATATTTTTGCCAATATCACATACAAATACTATTTAATGAGCGGCAACAGCGAAACCCGCGAAACAATAGCTCGTGAAATGGGATACACCGAAATCACCGTTCAATCAACAAGCGAAAGTTTTGCCAAGCAAAACAATATRCTTGGCGGGGTTGCTTTATCACAAAATAAAATCAAGCGTGAGGTTATGAGTGCCGAAGAATTAGCAACTTTTCCCTTTGGCAGTGCTGTTATTATTTCCCAGCGTAACAAGCCTTATTTAACTACTTTTGATAACTTTTGAGATTTTACGCAGTTTAAGCCTAGTGAGTCAGTAAATGATGACAAAAAAACAATACTAAGTCGCGAACAAATCTTATATAATTTTATGCAAGCACAAAACAAAATTACAACTGATGAAAAATTATATCTAGAATAGAAAAGAGCAAAAATGACACAAGGTCAATTTACTTGCCCAAAATGTAACAACCAATATGAAATAGGATATGGTGATTAAAAACTGATGGAACAATTCCTTTTAAACTGCTATAAATGTAATAATTGTTCTTTTTGTGTTTCTTGTTGCAACTGTGTTAAAATTAAATAAAGTATTTATTTTATTTAATCTATTATGCTATTAATTTCTTTTATTAGTTTAAAAATTATTATTTATTTATAAAATACTTTAATTAATGAAAGGAATTTTTTATATGTACAGAAATTTTCAAAACAATCAATTATTTACAAAAGAAGTAGATGTTATTTTTGCTGATAAAGCAATGTTTAAAACAATTACTGACAAAAACAATATTCAACGCAATTTATTTTCATTTTATGTAAATGATGACGGACAAAATATTAAATGTGTTACTTGAAATGAAACTGCGGATAATTTAAACAAAGTATTTAATAAAGATATTAAAACAATTGAAATTAAATATCTTCACAAAAATAACAAAAACACTGACGAACTTGAATACAGTGTTAGAGAATTTAATATTATCAATTAAATTATGCTATATTAACCACGATGTATATAAAATACATCACCTTTAATAATTTAGGTTTAAATAAAACACCTTAGTAAAATAGGGTATTTTATTTTTTTAAATAAAATTAATGATAAATTTATTTGTCTGTTGTACAATGTAAATGTTAGCAACTAGACTGCTATTGACAATTAAAAACAGAAACACAAGAAATTTTGAACAAGTCTGTGT
>NZ_PUUH01000023.1:0-3076 GCF_002968355.1 Spiroplasma sp. ChiS
GCGGCAATTGCGATATTTGGAACTGGTTTTATTACTGTTATTATTAATCAATTTACATCAGCAAAAAATATTATTATGGATTTATATAATTCTGATACTTGGTTGATTTGATTATTTGGCAGAATGGCAGTTTTGTTTAGTCATCCGTTAATGTTAACGATATCAAGTTTATATATTGTTGGGTTTATTGTTTCAAAAACATTGTATAGTTAGGAGTTGAGTTTATGAAAAAATCGTTATCTTTATTTGCCATATTTATTTTAACTTTTTTGGGTTTGGTTATTCCATTTATTACTTTAACGGCGTTTAGACCGTTAAATGAGGAGCATTATACGCTTAAACAAGAGAATAAAAAAAATATTACTGATAAAGGTATTAATGAAACTGATTTTATTAATACAATGTTTTTACGTAGCATTTTTTTTTGAAAATTGGTCGGAAACAAATTATTTTATTAATCCAACTTTAAAAACATCAAAAAAATTATTATTTAATGATAAATGGTATTTAGATTTTTTACAAGATAGTTATTCCACCGGAGTTGTTTATGATAAACCAGATGAAATATTTTTGAATTATTATCGACAATGACATAGTTTAAAAAATCAGTTTATGGTTGAAAAATTTTATGATGTTAAAAAAGAGAATTTTTTGAATGATTTAACTGATTTTATTTATGCTTTTGCCGTAAAATATAAAATGTTTCATGTATCGAAAAAAATTGTCGACAATGTTGACCGTTATAAAGAAAATCATTATCCAAGAGTTAAGTTGAAAGTAGAAAATTGAAAATTAGTTGATAAAAATAATTTTGATAATGAATTTAGTACAAAAAATAATAAATCATATTTGTTTCTTAATTTATTTGATGTAGGTAAATATGGTATATATTTAGCAAAAAATAATGCTAATATATCACAAAAAAGAAATAATATTTGATATTTAGAAACATATAATCCAAAAGATTTCGTAATGTTTAACACTGCAAATATAAAATCACTTTATCGTTGAAATGTTGTTGGTGAACCACAAACACCAACTATTGACAAAAACACCGGTGAAATTACTGATTGAAATAGTTATCAACAAACTCGCGTAAAAGAATTTATTGATTTATCTTTATATTCTGTTTTGGAAGAAAATATTAGGGTTCAGCAAGGGAGAAGTGCAGATTATGAAAATCCGAATAAGGTTGGTACAAAACGGATAATTTTTGATTTTGAGACGGTTGACGAGTTGGATGTTAAAAATATTAAAAAAGCAATTTATCGGATGATTTTGACTGTTGATGAGGCAAATTTAATTATTTCTGGTAGTTTGGAATTAAATAATATTAATAATGATGATTTAAGTTTTAATTTTAGTTTTATCCGAACGGGAATGGGTGAGGTTTTTAATTTTAATGGTTCAATTTATGCATCATTAAATAGTAAAGATTTAAAATATTATCAACAGTTTAGCGGTCAGTTTGATTTATCTAAGTTTTTACAGTCGTTTTTTGCAAGTGCTTTGGTGCCAGTGTTTCAAAATCGTAGTTCGTTTATTGAAAATGGATATATTGATAATTTACAGTATGATACTGTTTTAGTTAACTTTTTTGCGTTGAAATTACAAAATTTTAATAATATTTTGTTGAGTAAAAATATTATTAAAATTGCAATTTGATAAATTATTAAGTAGTATGTTTAAGATTTCACAGAAATTTTATACTAATTATTTACGCACGATTTTTCATTTAGAAAATAATACTTATGTTCAAGGTTATAATAAAAAATATGGTTTATTAGTAAATAATGGTTTTAAAATTTATCCACGATATTTTTATTTTTCAGATAAATATAAACAGTTAGATATTAAATTATATTCAGCATTTAAAAATCCGTTTTATACGATTAATAATTATGGTAGTGTTTTTAATTATGATTTTTCGGTTGCTAATAATTATGATATTAAGTTAAATTCGGGTTATGTTTTTGGCGGTAATTTACAAAATAAATACGGTTTGCAATATAAAAAAATTGAAGAACAAAAAATCGGTTATAATGTTTTTGAATTGCAAGCACAAAAAGAGAATGATATGTACCGATATTATGATTTTAATTTTGGGATTTATAACTGACAAGAGATTAATAATGGTGGGTTGTTTCCAGATAAACAATGATTTCAAGTGCAATATGTAACGCGAGAGGGTTGATGAGATTTTGGTGCTCATATTAAAAATGCGGTAATTTGAATTGTCAACACTATTCCTGGTGTTAAACAAGTTAATGAATTAGCGAGTGGTGTTCGTAAGGTTTTTGAAACAGTATATAGTTTTTTTAGTCAAATATTTGAGGTATGAAAATTTAATACAGCATTGTATAGTACAATAACAAATATCTTTTTATTAATTATTTTTATGAAATTTGTGCGATTAATATAAAAAAGAAACTGTTATTAAGTTCCTTTTTGTTCTTTTC
Source organism: Spiroplasma sp. ChiS (assembly GCF_002968355.1). Lineage (NCBI taxonomy): Bacteria > Bacillati > Mycoplasmatota > Mollicutes > Entomoplasmatales > Spiroplasmataceae > Spiroplasma > Spiroplasma sp. ChiS. Next base: position 2,460 of record NZ_PUUH01000023.1, read on the forward strand.
AATCAGTAATTTTACCGGTATTTTTGTCAATGGTAGGTATTTGTGGTTCACTATCACCAACTCAACTATAAAGTGATTTTATATTTGCAGTGTTAAACATTACGAAATCTTTTGGATTATATGTTTCTAAATATCAAATATTATTTCTTTTTTGTGATATATTACCATTATTTTTTGCTAAATATATACCATATTTACCTACATCAAATAAATTAAGAAACAAATATGATTTATTATTTTTTGTACTAAATTTATTATCAAAATTATTTTTATCAACTAATTTTCAATTACTATCTTTTGGTGGTTGTTGTGGATTATATTGTGGTTCTGGTTGTGGATTATTACCTCCCCAGTTTTCATTATTATTTTCTTTTTTACAACTAATTAATGATGCTATACTTGTTGCGGTTAATCCGATTGCTCCTATTATGCTAAGTATTCTTTTCATTTATATTGCTCCTTTTTATTTTTTTATATATAATTGATCTTATTACATATCAATTATATATCAATTATTCGTATTAAATATTAATTTTATATATTTTTGATGGTAGGTGTAAATTAATGAAATATATTATTAATAATTTTAATTTGTTTGATTTACAAGCAAAATTAAA
>NZ_PUUH01000024.1:0-3075 GCF_002968355.1 Spiroplasma sp. ChiS
TTTATTAGTACTTTTATTTTAAATTGATATTGATGTTTATTTATTGGTTTTGTTGGTCATTTATTAGTTGATTTATCATTATGAGGTTTTACGCTAGGATCATTATGTTGAAATTTAGGAACTGGTTTATTAGCAATTTTATTAAGGATTATTTATTTAATAAAATGTCATAATTTCTGAAAAATTATCCTACTATTATTAATAAATTTAATAATTTATTTTCCAATTGATTTTATACTTTTATTTTAAATTGATATTGATGTTTATTTATTGGTTTTGTTGGTCATTTATTAGTTGATTTATCATTATGAGGTTTTACGCTAGGATCATTATGTTGAAATTTAGGAACTGGTTTATTAGCAATTTTATTAAGGATTATTTATTTAATAAAATGTCATAATTTCTGAAAAATTATCCTACTATTATTAATAAATTTAATAATTTATTTTCCAATTGATTTTATACTTTTTTGATTAAATCTCGGAATTTTAAATATAGAACAAATAATAATCGGAGTTTTAATTGTAAACACAATATGCTTACCAACTTTTTATTTATTAAGTATCAAAATAATAAAAAAAATTAACCAAAGAAATTTTTAAGGAGGTAAAGATGAAAAAGTTAAATAAAAAAATTATCAACAAAATAAATGAATTAATGCTTAGAAGTTATCCAGTTTCAAAAGATCAAATTACTGATGAACATTGAGCATTAGGTAAACAAAATTAGGAGGAATTAAATTATGACTAAAAAATACTTATTAATTATTAAAAATGAATATTTATCTACTTATGCTTATTACACACTAGAAGAAGCAAAAGTGCGAGAAAAAATTGAAAATAATAATTATGGCTTATCAACGGCAATTATTGATTTAAAAGATATTGAATGAAAAAGGTAAATAATATGAAAAAATATGTTGCTAAAAAAGATATTGATAATTATTTAGATAAAAAATTAGAAGAAGCAAAATTTAAAACCAGTCAAACTGACATTGATACTATTTGAGAAAAAAGTGACGAAGATATTAAAAAAGCAATAGATGAAGTTGTAAATAATCCATTGTGAAATCAACTATTTAAGAATTTATCAAAAATGTAAAAAATGTGAATTACGAAAAAGAATAAATGAAATTTGTAAAGAGCATAAATAATATGTGAAAAGATGAAGATGGCAAAGTTTATACAGAAGAAGATTTATTTAATGAAGCATTAGAAGAATGTCATTCAGAAGAAAGTGCTTATGACTATATTGAAAAATTAATTATGGAAAAGAATTTGGAGGAAATTTAATATGACAAAAGAAGAATTTAATACAAAATATAAAGATAAATTTAGAATTAATGATTATTGTGATTTAGAACAATGAATTGAATGTGATTGTGATCATTGTCAAGAATGTAAATATTCTAAATCAAAACAATGGTCAATAGTTATCAATATAGAGGGTGAATTTGAAATGATATGTAATTATGTAAAATATCTCAAAAATAATTTTTCTTATTTGAATTGTCATACATGTGGGGAGGAATTATAAAATGAAAAAATTACAAGATATGATTAAAGATTTGACAGGAGTTAGTGTTGAACAAAATCAAATAAATAATTATTTAGAACATGAAGCATTAGATTTACAAGGTGCTGATTTACAAGGTGCTGATTTACAAGGAGCTAAATTACAAGGTACTAAGTTAACTGGTGCTTATTTAGAAGATGCTGATTTAAGTGGTGCTAAGTTGCAATTTGCTAATTTAAAGGGTGTTGACTTACAATTTGCTGATTTACAAGATGCTAAGTTACAAAGTGTTAATTTACGAAATGCTAATTTAGAAAAAGCAAATTTAGAAGAAGCTAACTTATACAATGCAAATTTAGAAGAAACTAACTTATACAATGCTGATTTGACTAGTGCTTATTTACAAAAAGCAAACTTACAAGGTGCTCACTTAAAGGGTATAAAAATTACTAAAAAACAATTAGACCAATTAACTGTTATTGAGGAGGAATTATAAAATGAAAACATTACAAGCTTTAATTAAAGATTTAACAGGAATTGATGTTGAACAAAATCAAATCAGTAAATATTTAGAAAGTGAAACATTAGATTTACGAGGTGCTGATTTAAATAGTGCTAATTTAACTTATGCTAATTTACGATGGGCTAAATTACAAGATGCTATTTTAATAGGTGCTGATTTACGATGTGCTAAATTAGAGGGTGCTGATTTACAAGGTACTTATTTAATAGGTGTGAATTTACAAGATGCTGATTTACGATGTGCTGATTTAAGAGATGCTGATTTACGATGGGCTGATTTACGATGGGCTGATTTAAAAGATATTAAAATAACACAACAACAATTAGACCAATTAATTGTTATTGAGGAGGATGAATAATGGGAAAAAGAAAATATTGTGAAGATTGTCAAGAAGACGGATTTAATATTCCTTATGATGGTTATTATTGGTCTTTTTCAGATGAAAGATATACACAAAAAGAAATTGATTTTATTGTTAGCGAATGTTCTGCTAGAGAATTAAGACAAAATTTTAAAGCTAAATTGCATTATGTATGTGCTAATTGCCTTATTTCATATTGCTAGTGAGGAGGATGAATAATGGATATAACAGAATTAATTGATGTACTTAATAGCCGCATTCATTCAATTAAATGAGAAATTGATGCACTTAATAGCAAAATACGAACACTTAAAGCAGAAAATAAAGCACTTAAAGAACAATTAGCCCAATTAACTGTTATTGAGGAGGATGAATAATTATGAAATGTCCACATTCAAATTGTAAAGAAAAAGTAGAATACAAAATTGATAAAAAAGATTTTGATAATAGAATTTTAAGAACATATGCTTGTGAAAAACATTATCAAAATATAGTTAATAATTATAAAAATTAAGGAGGATGAATAATGAATATAACAGAATCAATTAAATTTAACAAACTAAAAGAAGAAAATGAAGCACTTAAAGCACAATTAGAATGAATGGCACATTATTTTAATCAAAATTTAGATAAAGAATTTGAATTAAAACAACAAATATTATATAAAGAAGATTTT
>NZ_PUUH01000025.1:0-2995 GCF_002968355.1 Spiroplasma sp. ChiS
CCTTTATTTTGTTGTGTATATATTTGTCAATTAACATATTCTCTTAATTCACTGCGTAATCATACATGTAATCACATATTTCAAAATACTGATCCTGCCCCAGTTCCATTTTTACCTATTGCTGATTTCATTGCTTGTCAAACTTGAATATGTACTTTTGGATATGTATATGGTCCATATCATCTTTTTTGTTTATCATTATCTGATTGAATTAAAATAGTTAAATTACCTATTAATTTTTGTTTATTAGTTATTTGAAAAAATCCCTTTTTACATCAACTACTAGATAATATAGTTCAATTACTTTCTGTTGGTGTTAATGAATTTATAATTTCTTTATATTTATTTTTATCTAAAAAACTAATATCTTTAAATAATTGTATTTCTAAACTTCTAGGTAATTTTATTAATTCAAACTTGAATATGTACTTTTGGATATGTATATGAATCATATCATCTTTTTTGTTTATCATTATCTGATTGAATTAAAATAGTTAAATTACCTATTAATTTTTGTTTATTAGTTATTTGAAAAAATCCCTTTTTACATCAACTACTAGATAATATAGTTCAATTACTTTCTGTTGGTGTTAATGAATTTATAATTTCTTTATATTTATTTTTATCTAAAAAACTAATATCTTTAAATAATTGTATTTCTAAACTTCTAGGTAATTTTATTAATAAATCACTTAATATATTAGGATTTAAATAATATTGAATTTGTGCTAATTGATGTTCAATATCTTTAATGCTTTGTAAAATTGATTTTATTTTAGAATTCCCATATTTTTCTAATAATTTTATAATTCTTAGTGCTATTTTAGGATTTTCTAAAATACTAGTAATTAATGTTAATAACTTTCACATTTTTTGACACTCTCCTTATGGTGATTATATAATGGGTGATGACAAAAAGAGGTGTAAAAATGAATAATGAAATAGATTTTAAAGAATTAAATAAACAACCCGAATATTTAAATTATTTAGAAAAAGGAAAATACCCAATATTATCAGAACAAAAATATTATATTGATATTCCTTGAATTATTGCTAATAGAAAAGCGGCTCCATTAACTATTGGGCAAGGTTTAATGTTTAATTGTGATAATGATGATACACAAGATTGAATAGAAGAATGATATGAAAAAAACTATGTTTATTCTAAATTATTTCAAAATGAATTAGCAAATAGTTTATATGGGCGTAGTGTAATGTATTTATTAAAAACAGAAACTGGTGATTTAACTATTGATGTTGCTCCTATTGGTTCAAATGTTCGTATTGCTAAATATTCAGAAATAGAACAATATGCAGAAATGTGAATATTACCTGCTCAATCTGATTATATGTGATATCAAAAAGTACAATTTTATCCAAGAAAAGCAAAAATAATTTATTATACTGCAAAAGATTTAGAAATTGGTATTTGACAAACTTATGGAGAATTAGAAAGTAAATTAAGACCAGTATCTATAATGGAATATGATACTGGAATAGATATATTACCTATTGTTGAATTTACAAATTTACCTAAATTAGTTCAAGGTACAAAAACAACCACAGATGCTGTGCCAGATTGTTTACCTGTATTTAATTTAATTAAAGATGTACAAGATAATATTTATTATAAAAGAATTGAAAGAATTATAAATCGTACTCATTTTGTAGGACAAAAAAATAGTTCTCCACTTGGTAATAATGGTAATGGTGACGAAGAATTATTACAAGCAGATGCTTTAATTACTAGTACAGTTCAACAATATGCTATGACTGGTACTACTGGTGTTGGTTTAATTCATGCTCAACAAAATTATACTGAAATAACTATTGATAGTGATTATTCTATGAAAATGATATTTAATGGTGCAGGTTATGAATATGATAATTTTTCAGGTAATAATTATACAAATAAAACAGAGTCATTAATGAATAATAAATTAGATATTCATACTACTTTACAAAAAAGATCTTTACGATTTCCTAAATTATATCGCTTATTTGATTATATATTTAAGCATTATAAAAAATGAGATAGTTTAGATGATAACAGTCAGAATAATGATAATTTTAGACCTTATACCTTAGAATTTATAGATATATCAATAGTTAATGAAATTACTCAATCTGAGGTAATTGATAGACAAATAAATAATGGAACTATTACACATGTTAGAGCAATTCATAAACAAGAAAAAGTAACAAATAAAAAAGCACGCATGATGTATGAAGAAATTAAAAAAGAACAAAAAGAACAATTAGATCAAGAAATGAGTTATATTGATGATAATCAAACAAGAGAAGAAGATATTAAAGGAGATATACAATAATGCAAGTACCTAATATTAATAGTATTTTTAAAAACTTAAATGAAAGAATCATGGATAATAGTGTTCGATCTGATACTTTAACTAAATTAGATATTGATATTAAAAGTAATTATTTCTTTTTTCCATTTATTATTAAAACTGGTTTAGTAAATATTACTGATAAAGGTTTTCAACCTAATAATGGAGTACCACAAAACTTTACACAAATGTCACAAATATTTACTGGTAAAGAAGGAATTATTGCACAATGAAAAAATGCTATTAAAATTAGATCTAGACATATCCCTGATATTTGAAATTATGATTTTTTCCAAAATAATAAAGATTGATTTACTTATTCTATTAATGAATTTAAAAATAGTTTAACGGATAAAGTTAGTTATTTATATATTACTAGTACTGAAAAAACTTATTTATGAGATAAAACAAAACAAGTTTTTATTAATAAAGAAGAACCTGAGAATAATTACCCAGTTAATGATATTTGAGAAAAAATTAATAATGAAAATGGTTTTAATGTTTATGTTATTAATTCACAAAAAATTAATAAAGCATTAGACAATTTTGCTATTAAAAGAAAATTTAAAGGTGATGCTTATAAATGTCATATTGTTAATATTAATGATACTGTTGAATTTTCTAAATTAGGTGGTGAAGAATATTTT
>NZ_PUUH01000026.1:0-24270 GCF_002968355.1 Spiroplasma sp. ChiS
CTGAAGAACCTAATGCTAATCGCAAATTTATTTATAAAGTGACCATCTCTATTTTTATTGTGGTTTGATGTTGACCTCGCACTTATCACCACTATCGCAAGTTATTGCGTCTATTATTTCCAGACTGATTACTGTTGGGTTAGACCACCAAAATATTTATTAAATTGTTAGATTGTTTTTCAAATAAAAAAACAACCCTTTAACAAGAGTTGCTTTTTTACGGGTTCATCATACACGATGCCTAGAACTAGAATAACTACATATTAAAAAGTAAGGAGAAAAATGGTAAAACAGATAGAAAATAAAACTATTATATGAAAAAAACAAAAGATAATGAGCATGATTTGCGTTATCAAAAAATTCAAGAACATAAAGCACAAGTGGTTAAACTCCAACTTGAAAGTTTAGCACGCAAAACATCACGAAGTCATGAAATTTACCGTAAAACAAAGAAAAAACCACAATTAGATAAAAAGAAAATTATTGACAAAAATAATCCAATGTATAAAATTTTATTAAATGCGGAAAAAAAAATAATCAATTAAAAAAACAAGCTTTTAAAGCAAATGATCCTAATTATATTGATGTTAATAATATGACTGTTGCTGATCGAATTAAAGTTATCAAATTAGCTAAAAAAAATAGTCCTTATTATCGCCAATTATTATTAGAAAAAAATACAAATGCTTTATCAGAATTAGCGCGAAAACAAAAAATTGCAATGATGGAACAAGCTCTCCAAAATAAAAAAAGAACTAAAACCAAAAAAATATAATCTGGTTATTCTTTTTTTAAAATTACTTATGATAAATTTCATTATTAATTATCTTAAAACTACGATATATTTGTTCTAATAATACTAATCGACATAATTGATGCGGTAAAGTTATTGCTCCAAAACTCAGGTGAAAATTAACTTTTGGTAATAGTTCATTATTATTAAAACCATGACTACCCCCAATAATAAATAATAACTTTGCTTTTTTAAAATCTTTAACTTCCGTAATGTATGCAGCAATTTGTTCACTTGTTAATATTTGTCCTTGTGAGGCTAATAATATTTTATAATATTCCGGATAATCTAATAGTTTTTTTATTACTAATGCTGTTTGTTCATTAATTGTTACTTGTTCAGTTTTATTGTTAACTTCTTTTAATTCAATAATTTCTAATTTTGCATAATTCTTAATTCGTTCAAGAAAAGTTTCACAACCTATTACCAAATACTTTTTATCTAATGAACCAATTGCCAGAATTTTAATATCCATTATTTAATATCCATTATTTATATTGGTCAGTAATCGAATTAACATTAATTTTTCATTTTAGAGCTGGAAAAGTATAATCTGTTTCTGGAGTCGGGAATTGACCACGTTTACCAACTTCCTTATCTTCATCCGCTGTCAAGATTCCTTTGTCATCATTTTTTTTGAAAAATCCTAATGCAACTTTAATATTTTTATCAATCTTAACATCATCTGGAATGGCATTAAAATTATAGTGATGATAATCATCATCTTTTAAACTCTCAAAGTCATAAAAACCATAACTTAGGAAAAATCATTGGTGACCGTAATTTGGATTATCTTTTGTACTATTTGGATTTTCGTAAACAATGTAATTTGCATATGCTACTAATTTATTAATTGTTACTGTAAAGGTAAAACGATTATGTTCTCCTTGAAACTCAAAGCGAATTGTAACATTAGGAATATCAATTGCAAGATAACGTGCTGATTGATATCCTCGATTTTGGTCAATTTGATCATAACCTTGATTATAACCATTTTTTGGATCATTGAATCATTCAAGAATCGATGCTATAGGTGATAATACTTTTAATGATGAAGGTGTATAAGGACTTTTTTTGCCATCTGGTCAAGTATGTTCTTTAACTCAATTTTTATTGTTTGTTTTTTCTGCATTTCCAGTCATTGTAACCAAATTATCATTTGTTTTATTTAAAATTGCTTTATTTTCATTTGCAAGGAAAGCAACTTGACTATAGGATGAGTCAAAACTAGTCGAATAATTGTTGAACAAATCTTTTCATATTGCTTTTTTATTAATTTTTTTACTACTATCAAAAGGGTCTTGCGCATCAGTTTTTTCAGTTTGAATTAGTTGCTCTTTTTGTCCTTCTAACCCAGCTGCAATTTGCTCATCAGTTCACTTTGCTCCCTTACCAGTTGTTGCACTATTATCTTTTGTTAAATTTATCCCATTTAAAATAGGGTTAATTGCATTATTAATTAAACCCATTCGTCCTCCCTGTAAACTGTATTCATAAGGAGCACCATTTTCATCTTTTCCTGATTGTGTTACATCATCAATTCCATTTATTGATTTACGAGTTACTGTTGGCGCATGGCTAAATTTTTGATTTCCATTATACATAAAAATAGGAATAAGATTTCCTTGTGGTGCACCACTACAAGCGACAGCTGATGCTGCTGATGTTGTAACTAAAGTTGTTGCTGCAAAAATTGATAATAACTTACGCATTGTAGACCTCGTTTCTTAAACACTAATTTATTTTTTTACTAATTAATATAGTATCCTAAATTTTTGTATTTTGCAAACCATAATCAGCAAATGAACCATGTTTTTTTACAAATAATAATTCAACACTCCCAGTTGGACCATTTCGATGCTTTGATAAAATTAATTGTGCCTTTTCTGTTTCTAACATTGGTGCCCCCAAATTGGTTGAATCGTGGGCAGTATAATATTCTTCTCGAAATAAAAACATAATAATATCAGCATCTTGTTCAATTGCTCCTGAATCACGTAAATCAGACATAATTGGTCTTTTGTCTTCTCGTTTTTCAACCAACCGTGATAATTGTGATAAACAAATAATCGGAACCTCTAATTCACGTGCTAATGCCTTAAGCTGGCGGGAAATTGTTGAAACTTCTTGTTGACGTGAATCACCAAAATGAGTTCCAGTGCTAAGTAATTGTAAATAATCAATAACAACTAAACCAACTTCGTTTTCACGACATAATTTTCTTAACTTTGATTGCAATTCAATGACTTTCAAACCTGGCGTATCATCAATAAATAATTTTGTTTGTTTTAAAAAATCTGCCGCCTTAGTAATATTTTCTCAATCGCGTTCTTGTAACCCTTTACCAGTTCGAACTTTAACAGAATCGACTGTTGAATAACTTCCTAGCATTCTTTGAATTAATTGTTCTGCTGGCATTTCAACTGAAAAAATAGCAACTGCTTTTTTTGATTGCGCAGCTGATTTAACAGCAAAATTTAAAGCCAATGCTGTTTTTCCCATTGAAGGACGTGCCGCTAAAATAATAAAATCCCCTTTTTGAAAACCTGATGTCATACGATCTAAATCACGAAAACCACTTGGACTTCCTGTTAACATTTCTCCAGAACTTTCTAACAATTCAATTTTTTGTAAAACTTTATCAACTTCAGCATATGAAGTTTTAAATAAATTACCTTTTCGTTCCTTTTTAACATCTAAGATTTCTTTTTCTGCATGACTAACAACTTCATCAATTGGCTGATGAGCATCAATCTGACGATTAATACTATCAACAACAGCCTTCAAGCGGCGTGAGGTTGTATTTTTAATAATAATATCTAAATATTCAGATAAATTAGCATCTGTTGTATAGGATTGAAATAAATCAGTTAAAAATTCAATACCACCAATTTTATTTAAAATATTATTTTTTAACATATAATTACTTAATGTTGTAATATTAATTGCAACCTTCGCTGAAAATTGTTCTTGTAAAGCTTTGAAAATCACTTTGTAATTCATTACAGTAAAATCTTCTTCTGTCAAAATTGAAAAAACTTCTTCCGCTGCAGTAATAGAGTGAGTAATTATTCCTAAAACATTTTTTTCCGCATCTTTAAGTACATTAAGTTTATTTAATTCTGCTTTACTGATATTTTCCATTAATTAAGTCTCCTTTTTTTCTACCATCACTTTTAATGTTGCAATTATATTTGGAGCTAATTTAATTTTTAAGTAATGTAATCCAAAACTTGTTAAATTATTATTATCAATAAATTTCTTTTTATCAATTTTTAAGTTAAATTCTTTCGCTAATCGATCTTCAATTTGTGTTAAAGAAATAGAACCAAACGTTTTATTATTATGAACTTTTAGTTTAAAATTCAATGTTAATTGTTCTAATTCTGCTTTTAATTCTTCTAAAGAAGCTTTTGTAGCTGCCTCTTGTGCTGCTTGTTGTGATAAAACAACATTTAACTTAGTTAAATTAGCAGAAGTTGTTGGAATTGCGAAACCTTCTTTAATTAAATAATTTTTTGCATATCCATCAGCAACTTCAATTACATCATTAACTTTTCCTTTTCCTTTAACATCTTTAATTAAAATAACTTTCATTATAATCACCTACTACAAATTATAACGGAAAAACTTCTTAAAATAATTTTAATAAATAAAAAACGAATTATTTTCTTTGTTTTTTAATCAATATCTAATAAGTATAAAGATAACACCGATTTTTTAAAAACCTTATCTAAACGTTTTTCAGCATCACTATCTTCTTGATATGTTAAAGAGTTCCGATATTTTGTATGTTGTAAAAAACTAAAAATATCATATTCTAACTTCGGATTAAACTCTTTAATTTCATCTCGTTTTTCTTCTAACAATGGTAACAACTTATTTAAAGCAATTAATTTAGCACTAATATTACCATTATTTGCAAAATACTCAGTAAAAATTATTTCTTTATTAATTTTGTCATCATCATTTTCAATATTTTTTAAAGTTTTGTTTGACATTAATCTTGGTTTTCTTCTTATTTTGTTATTACTACTAGGACTATTTTCTTTAACTCCAAAGCGTTTTATTTTTAATCCATTATTAATTGCATCAACAATTTCAATGTTAAATCAATCTAGTAATTTATAAATTTTTGTTGGATAACTATTAAAAGCAACTGACTTGTAATTATTTAAGGCACTAATTGTTGGTCCATCTGTCTCCATTGATAAATTAGTAATATTTAACGTATATTCACAAAATTTTAATAATTCTGAATCTTCAATAAAAAAATTATCAATCTGATTATAAATTAAATAATAATTTTTTTCTTCGTTTTTCTTATTTATTTTTTTCCCTAAATTTAAATCTAAATCATTTGTTAAATCAATACTATAACTTTCTTTAATAATTCCTAATTCATGTAATTCACTATTTGCATCTAAATTAATATCAAAAAATAAAATTGCTTTATCAACATTCATTCCAAATAATTTAGTTGATGAATTATCTAATGATGACTTAATAAACTGATCATTAATCATAACTGCTCAATCTGCAACTATTTCTTTAAAATTCGTTAAAAAATATGCATATCTTTCGTTTTCATTTTTATCAAAAATTGACATACTTCACCCCTGTTTATATTTTGTTTTGCATTAGATATATTGTACCAAAAAAGCCATTTTATTAAAACCTCCCCCCACAAAAATTAAGGATATTAGGAAAAGACTACCTTTAAGTCAAATTAAAAAAGCATATTAAATTATTAATATGCTTTTTTAATTAATTGTTTAAATCTATTTGAAATGGTGGACCCGAACGGGATCGAACCGTCGACCCCCTGCCCCCTTGCGTGCAAGGCAGGTGCTTTCCCAACTGAGCTATGGACCCAAAATTCTTATAAAAAATGGTCGGGCTAAATGGACTTGAACCATCGACCTCACCCTTATCAGGGGTGCGCTCTAACCAGCTGAGCTATAGCCCGAAAACCTAAATTATTATAACATTAATTTTATTCAAAAAACAACCATAAATTTAAAATATTTTAAAAAAATAAAAAGCAAACTAATTTGCTTTTTATTCTACAATTGGGTCTAATTCCTCAATATCAAGTGCTCCTTGACGCTTTGCCTTTTTACGATTCTGTTTTTCTAATTTTGCTTGTGTTTTGGCTGCTTTTAGTTCTTCTTTCATTAAGCGTTTTGTTTCCTTTTTTGAAATTTTGGAATTATGATTAAATTCTTGTTCATTAGCATATTTAAAGAATTCATCATCAGTTACATTAATTGATCGTGCCACTTGTTGTGGTTGCTCTGATTGCTCTGATTGTTGATTAAGAAAAACCGGATTAGAAACAAAAGCTTGTTCATAGTATGGTTGGTTATTTGTTGGTTGGGAATGATTTGCTTGTTGTTCTAATTCTTCCGAATAAAAATTTGGGGTTACTATCGGTTCTGAATTAGTAACTGTCTCAGAATTATATTCTTCAACCGGAGTTTGAACTAGTTGTTCTTCATATCCATTATTTGAATATTCATCATTTTCTTGTGTTCAAGAAACTGTATCATCTTCTAATTCATTATTTTTTTTTATGTCTAAATCATTGCTGGCATTATTTCAATTTGGTCTTAAATCTTCATTATTTTTACTGAGAGAATTTTTTTCAAAATGTTCATTATAATCTGAATTATTATGCCCACAAGTACAGCCTCCTGACCCATAATTATTATTTTGTGGACCATAATAATTTGGATACATACCATGGCACATTCCTCCCATTGGCGGCGTTGGTGGCATCATCGGATAAAATGGATATAGTGATGGCGTTACTTGTTGTGCTGGAGCTGGTTGTTGAATAAAAAAAACTTGTGGTGAAGCACCATTAGTTGGATACGGTGTAATAATTTGTTGAGGTTGAGATGAATAGTGAGGAATTGAAGTTCCTGGTAAATAATTATTTGAAAATGAAGGTGTTGGTGATAATGTTAAAGTGCTAATAAACACTTCTGCATCACGACGACTTCTAAATAATGCAATTTCACTATTAGTATCATGTGATTTTACTAAATATCCTTCTTCATTTGGTAAAATATAAAAACCATTATTCATTTTTGTACCTCATTTGCCATATTTTCTACACATACTTGTTACTATAAATTATACCATAAAAAGTTAAATAACATATAATATCATATTTATTTTTTAAAGGAAAGTAAACTAATTAAAATTAATATTTATTTTTTTAAATAATGTTAAATTTTTTTGTTTAATTAAATTTAATCTTAAACCTTAAATTAACTAAAATAATTTTATCTTAACAAATAATATAATTAGATTATTTCAAATAAATAAAGAAACTATCTTAATATTTTATTTTTTTCAAACATAAACCATATGGTTTTGCACAATACTTTGTTGTTGCTCCTTGAGGAGGATGTTTTAACTGTGCTTGCAATTCACTTAAACTAACTTTACCAGCACAACAAGCTAAAATATTTTGTGTTAACATTCGAATTTGATAACGAATAAAACTTTTCCCCATAAAATGAATTTCAATTTTTTTTGCCTTGTTTCGTTTAACTCAAATCTTATTAATTGTTCGTTGTGTTACAATATTTTCGGTTGGTTTAACCCCTGCAAAATATCCAAAATCATGTGTTCCAACAAAAATTTGACTAATTTGATGTAACTTTCTAACATTTAATGGTGTATTAACTTTAAGTTCATAACGATGATTAAAAAGATCATACTCTTGATCATTAATTGTATAAACATATTCTTTTACTTTTGCAGTTCGAACACTAAAATTTTCTGAAACAAGCTGATATCCTTTAATATTAATATTTGGTGGTAAAGTTTTACTAACAGTTTTAATAAAAAAAACTAAATGTTGTGATTGAAATGGTAGTTTTACTAATACCTTTTGGTCAGAAGCATGTACACCAGCATCAGTTTTACTAGCACCTAAAGTTCAAATTTTTTGATGACAAATGCCAAAAAATGCTTTCTCCAATTCACCCTGAATTGTTCAAGCATTTTTTTGTTTAACTCAGCCACTATAATCATAACCATCATATTCAATACTTAATAATAAATATAACATTATCACCCTAAAACAAATTCATCAATATGTGGAATACGAATTTGTAAAAATCCTGTTTTAATTTTACCAAATATTCATCCATTGGAATCATTATCTCAATGTCAAACTTCATAAAAGGTTTCATATTGCCCCATCGTTACTGATTGAGCAATAATAATGCTAGCAATCCCAACCCCAAAAATAAATAATAACACATCAGGAAAATGAATCCGATAATGACGATAACGTGTTCGTTTTGCATGTGGGTCATAACCGCGGGCATCCATTGCATATGCTAAATCTTCAGCTTTTTGAAATGCTGATACTAATAATGGGATAATTAAAGCTGTTGTCGACTTAATTTTATCTTTAAAATGACCATTCTTAAAATCAACCCCACGCGAGGCTTGCGCTTTCATAATCCGTCCTGCTTCTTCAATTAAAGTTGGAATCATTCGTAAGGCAATTGAAATAATTGTTGATAAAATATGGACTGGAAAACGAACTAGTTTTAATGGACTTAATAAATCTTCTAACGCTAAGGTTAAATCTAATGGTTGTGTTGTTGCCGTTAAAATTGTTGTAATTAAAATCATTAAATAAATCCGGCACGCCATATAAAGGGCATTAAAAATAGCTTTTTCGGAAAAAGCAAATCAACTTTTTCCTCCCACAGCAACAGGGCCTGTTGCTGTTGTTTTCCCACCTCAATGTCATCCAATATAACCATCAGTGACTAAAAAACAATTAATTAACAACAAAATAATAAACATAAATAAAATTGGTTTTAGTAATGCTCGTAATAACCTTAGTGGTAATTTTGCTAAAAAGAACAAACTAAAAATTGTCATTCCCAAAATAGCATAACCGGTAAAACCAGTTGAAAAAAAGATTGATATCATCAATGATAACAACATAAATAATTTTACCCGTGGATCCATTCGATGAATTGGGGAATTATAAGCAATATAACGTCCAAATGATAAGCGCATCTTTTTTATCCCTTTCTTTTTTGTTCTTTATGCTGAATAATTTCTTTTGCTAATTGGTTAATATTCCGAATATTAACATTTGTTAAGTCAAGACCTTTTTCTTGCAATTGATAAATTAAATAATAAATTTTTGGTGGTTCAATTAATAATTCTTGTAATAAATTTTTATCCTTAAAAATTTCAAATGGTGTTCCAACTTTTAAAATTCTCCCTTCTTTTAAAGCAATAACTTCATCAGCAATTTCTAAAACATGATCCATATTATGAGTTACTAAAATAATCCGTTTATTTTGTTCTTTATTAATCCGTTGAAATAACTTAATAAAATCTTCTTCACCCTCAGGATCTAACCCAGCGGTTGGTTCATCTAAAATTAAAGTATTACCCTCCATTGCTAAAATCCCTGCAATGGCAACCCTGCGTTTTTGCCCTCCTGATAAATCAAACGGTGAACGTTCTAAATAGTTTAATGGTAAGCCAACCATTTCTAAGTATTTTTTGGCATTTTCTCGAGCAACTTCTTTACTTTCACCTAAGTGAACTGGACCAAACATAATATCTTTTTCGATTGTTTCTTCAAACAATTGATATTCTGGAAACTGAAACACTAAACCAATTGATTTTCGTAATTGTTTAATATTTTTAATTCGTTTTTGTTTTGCTTTAATAATAAAACCATTTGCATCAACAACTCCCGTGGTTGGAATTAATAAACCATTGATATGTTGAATTAAAGTTGATTTTCCACTTCCTGTTGACCCAATAATAGCAGTAATTTTCCCAGGTTTAATAACAACATTAATATCTTGCAATGAAGTATATTCATAAGGCGTTTTAGGAGCATAAACATAAGACACATCTGTAAATGTAATATCAACATTTTGTAATGCTTCAATTTTAGGTTGTTTTTTTACTTTTGACATATCTCATCCACCAACTCTCTAAGATCTAGTGTATTTTTCACTTCTAAACCATTTAAGCGTAAACTATCAACGACTTTTGAAACAAAAGGCACATCTAAATGAATTGATTTTAAAAACTCTTCATCATACAAAATTTCATGTGGTTTACCACATTTAACCATTTGGCCTTTATTCATAACAATCACTTTATCAGCATTTAAGATTTCGTCCATATCATGCGTAATTGAAATAATTGTTTTCTCACGTGATTCTTTCAATTCAACCATAATTTGTTTAATTTCTTTTCGCCCTTTTGGATCTAACATACTTGTTGCCTCATCAAAAATAATAATATCTGTTGATAATGCTAGTGCTGAAGCAATTGCAACTCGCTGTTTTTGCCCTCCTGATAGCATTAATGGTTCATGGTCAAGAAAATTATTCATGCCAACTTTTGCAGCAGCTTTATCAATAATTGCTTGCATTTCTTTTTGTGGAATTTGCCGATTTTCAAGGCCAAATGCGATATCATCACGAACTGTTGATCCAATAAATTGATTATCTGGATTTTGAAACACAATCCCTAAAAATTTTCGAATTCCTGTAATTGTTGATGAATGAACCTCATTACCAAAAACTTCAATTTTCCCTTTTTGTGGACGTAAAACACCGATAATAATTTTACTAATTGTTGATTTTCCACTACCATTATGACCAATGATTGTAACATATTCCCCATGGTTAATTTCAAAACTAACTCCATCAACAGCATTAGGATGATTTTCCCTATAGCGAAATTCAACATCAGTTAATTTTAATGAAATATCATTTATTTTCTTTAACTTTGCATTTATTTTTTTTGTTTTTTTTGCCATCTTTTCTCATCCTTAATGTTTTTTTACATAATATTTTAATTATATACTTAATATTTAAAAATATTAATTGAAATTTTATCTTTCCAATTATACCATTAATTATATATAAAAATTATAAATACAAAATAAATAATTGCTTTTTTATAAATTACTTGTGTTTTATCAATAACCGCCATCATTAAAAGGATTATCATCTAAGTCAATATTTTGAACATAGACATCTCGTGGTTTTGCACCATTTTGAGGACCAATAATGCCATTTTCTTCTAAAACATCAATTAAGCGACTAGCACGATTATATCCAATTGAAAATTTTCGTTGAATTAAAGATGTTGAAGCTTTTTGATTTAAAATAACAAAGCGTTTAACTTCTTGATACAATGAATCAATATTATCATTTTCATTGCCACCACCTGTTTCACTATTTATTTCAAGATTTAAAAACTCTTCATCATAATCAGGTTCTTGTTGCGCACGACAAAAATCAACTAATCGTTGAATTTCATCATCGGAAATAAATGCTCCCTGTGCACGAGTTGGAATATTTTGTCCTGCTGGTGCATATAACATATCACCATAACCAATTAGTTTTTCTGCACCACCTTGGTCTAAAATTGTTCGAGAATCAATTGCCGAGGTAACTGAAAAGGAAATTCGTGATGGAATATTTGTTTTAATTACTCCAGTAATAACATCTGTTGATGGTCGTTGTGTTGCAATCACCATATGAATTCCAGCAGCACGCGCTAATTGCATAATTCGCATAATTGAATCTTCAATATCTTTTCCAGCTGTCATCATTAAATCAGCTAACTCATCAATTACAACAACAACATAAGGTAAAAGGTCTTTTGGCGTAACTTTTTTATTAAAGGATTCAATATTACGAACTCCACGTTCTGATAATATACTATAACGACGTTCCATTTCAGCAATTATTTTTTTCAAGGCGGAATTTGCTAATTTAGTGTCTGTAATAACTGGGGCTAATAAATGTGGCAAATTATTATAAACAGCTAGTTCAACCTGTTTTGGATCAATTAATAATAATTTAACTTCCGATGGTTTTGTTCGCAATATTAGTGATGATAAAATGGTATTAATACAAACAGATTTTCCACTACCCGTTGAACCAGCAACTAATAAATGTGGCATTTTATCTAATTCAACAAAAATAATTTCCCCATCCACACTACGACCAATTCCAACTAATAATTTACTATCTTGTTTTTCTAATGGTAATCGCTCCATAATTTCACGTAATGTTACTTTATTACTAATTTCATTAGCAATTTCAATCCCAACTGCTGACTTTCCTTGAATTGGTGCTTCAATTCGAACATTTTGGGTAGCTAAAGCATATTTTAAATCATTTTCTAAATGCATAATTTTATTAACTTTTACTCCTGGTTGCATTTGAACCTCAAATTTTGTAATAGTTGGCCCAATATTAATCCCTTGTACACTAGCAGCAATATTAAATTGTTGAAAAACTTGATTAATTTTCACTGCTTTCTTTTGTGCAGCAAGTTTATTTCGTTCATTATTACGATGATTATCTTCCTTTGGACTTAATAAACCTAAATTTGGTAATTTATAATGCGGATTATTAAAAGTATTTCGACATGAAACAGTTTGACTAAATTTTTTATTAATTTCAGTTGACTTGGGTTTCAAAACACGGTGTTGTGGTTGATAAGGCATGTCAAAATGTTGTTGTTCCATTAATGGTGCCTCATAATTAGGATAATACTCATCTTGGTATGGTTCTAATGTATGATGATATTCTTGATTACTTTGTCGATGATAAATTCCTTCATTAATATCAACTGTTTCAAATTGCTCTGATAGAGTTGGATTAAATTCTTCCGTTGGTAATTGTTCATCATAAAATGATGTTTGCTTTAAAGTTGTTGAATTACCACCTCGATTAATTTTACCAAAAGGTGTAATATCGGTTGCTGAATTCAACTTATCTCGTGCAACATCAATATTAATATCTTTTCCATATGAAGAACCATAAACTGGTAAATCATCAAGTTTTTTATTAAGATGAGTACTATTACTACGACGATTACGTGGTTGAATATATTGGTCAGGAGTTAATTGCATTCTTGAACGGTGTGGTAGTGATGAAGAATGTGATGGTTGCGAAGACATTGAATGATAATCATTAAAAGGTTCTTTTCGTAATTCTGGGGTGGAACTAGTTTTATTATCAAAACGAACATAATTTTGTTTCATTTTTTTCTTGCCAACAAAATCATCGGCAATTAAATCATCAATTAAATGTTGGTCATGTAAAACTGTGTATGATGGCATTTGAATTGTAATATCTGATGCTTCTGTGGTATGCATAACTTGACGAGCAGAAAATAATTCCTCATCCGGAATATTAAAATTTTGGTAAATATTTTGCTTTTGACGGCGATTTGCTGATAAACGCAAAACACGCACTCCTTGTTGTTGACGTTCATTTTTTGGCAAAAACATTCCAATTGCTGTTCCTGTCGTTACTCAACTTCCTCATAATAAAAAAACTGATAAACACAAAATTAAAGAACCAAAAATGGTAGTATAACTAGCAATCCCCGCTAGAAAATTTCCAATCATACCACCCCCAACATATAAAGTAATTCAAGCACCATTAAAATTAACAAATGTCACTGGGTGATTAGGATTAAAAATCGATGCATCTTGTCATCGTTGCAAATAATTCTTAACAACATCTAAAAAAACAGTTTTATCAAAATATGCCATTTGACCATTAGCATATTGATAAATTAATAAAATACTGCTTACCAATCAGCATGACAAAATAATAAAGGTTACTATCATTCAAATTACCCGTGATTTTAATCAAATTCGTACCCCAATAAAAATTGTAAGTCCTAATACTAAACATACAAAATACATTAGATACTTAAATCAACCAAACGCAAATGTAAATAAAACATCATCAATAAATTGCCCAATTAAAGTAATTCGTGCTACTGCAAGAATAGTAAAAAATGTCACTAATAATGCTCCAATTAATCACCCGATGGAATCATTACGACGCGGTTTTTTTTCGACTTTTAAGATTGCAGTTTTCTCATTCTGATCATCATAAGATTCCTTTCCCATAGTGCAGCCCTCCTAAAATTCTAAATATTTAGAAATTACTTTAAATATGACCATACATTTAAAAACTTCAAATATTTATCTACTATAAATATATCATAAAATTAAATTTCATTCACAATTGCTAAAATAATTGGTGTTTTTCCTGTTTCTGCTTTAACAAATGAACTAATTGTTGATCTAATTTCATTTTTTGCTTCATTAACATCATACATTTCACCAACAACAGCTTTTTTATAATGTTTCTCAATAATTTCAATAATAACTTTTTGCATTTTACGAAAAATATCATTATTTTCTTGAATGTAAATTACTCCGCGCATTTGCGTATCAATTAAAGAAACTAATTCTTTTGTTTTACTATCAATTGAAACTCCAATAATAACAACGCCATCAGTAGCCAATTGTTTTCTTTCATTTAAAACAACTGCTCCAATGTCACCAACACCAATCCCATCAACATATAAATCAGCGGTTTTTACCTTATTACTTTTTTTCGTATATTCACCATCAATAAACTCAAGCCCTTCCCCATTATCAACAATAAAAATATGTTCTGGATTAATTCCAGCTTCAATTGCTGCCATTCTCGCTTGCACAAAATCTTTATATAATCCTTTCACTGGCACAAAGTATTTTGGTTTAATAATTGAACTCATTAATTTAACATCTTCATAACTTGCTGTAATTGTTCAAACTTTTTTATCTGATAAGGCAATTGTTTTTGCCACAGTTCGAGCTAATTCATCTAAAACATTGGCATGATTTAGTTCACTTCCTGGGTTTGGCGGTGTTGCTAAAATAATTGTATCGCTTTCTTTAATATCTAAAATATCATCATTACCAGAAGCAATTTTAATTAAACGACTATATAAACGTTCTCCACTACCAGTTACAATAATTAATGATTTTTCTTCTTTAACTGCTTCTTGTAATCCTTTTAAATTAATTCCATTAAAATTTAGTTTTTTACTATCAGATAATACTTTTAATGACTCCAATAAAGTTTGACCATAAATTCCAACTGAAATATTATTTTCCCGAACTAAATCAAATAACTCACTAATTTTATGTAAATCTTGATCAAAGCAAGCTAAAATAATCCGACTTTCTGTTTCTTTAACAGCTCGTTCAATATAATTTTTAATCTTATGGTTTGGTGCTGTATAGTCACGACGTGAAGCTGATGAAGCTTCTGATAAAAATAATAGTACTTTATTTTTAGCAATAATTTGATTTAAATGTTGTAAATCTGTTGCAAAATTAGGGTCTGCTTTAGCATCAAAAATATAATCTCCAGTATAAATAATTGTGCCATCAGGTGTATGCAATGCAAAACCATAACTATTTGGCATATTTGTTGTTGTTGAAAATACTTCAACCTTGCATAAATCAAAATCAAGAAGATCTTTTTCATTAATAACATTAAAACATTCTTCTTTACCACGAACTTTAAAGCGTTGTAAATGAAATTTTAAAATATTACAAGTTAAAACACTTCCATAAACTGGTAATGCTAATTCTTTTAAAATATAAGTAATTGCTTCAGAACATTCATCGGAAGGCTTTGTAATAAAAACACCCTTAATGCGAGCACGGTTTTCCTTTAGATAATCAAAATTAGGAATTACTACATCAATTCCTAAAATTCCACGCTCCGGATTTTTTGTCCCTGCATCAAAAATAAAAATATCTTGTTCTACTTCGATACAGTATAAATTTTTACCTCGCTCATCTAATCCACCAAGAGCGAAAAAATTAATTTTTGCCATAATTAAAATCGTCTACTTTCTATTTTCTATTCATTAATTAATACTTATTTACATTTTTCCCCTTAATAATATAAATGTAATCTTAATTATTATACATTAGTATTAAAAAAATATCCAAATAATCAGAAAAATATCATATTACTATTATCATAACACATTTTTTCAGTTAAAATAATAATATTTAAAAGGATGTGAAAATAATCTTGAAAGCAATTTTTCCTGGTAGTTTTGACCCAATTCATGACGGTCATCTTAATATTATTAAAAAAGCAAGTGCTTTATTTTCGAAATTATATGTTGTAATTACTAATAATTTAGAAAAATCAAACCAAACAAATATTAAAACTCGTGCTAAACAAGCTATCATAGCTTGTCAAAACCTTAATTTAAATGTTGAAATTGTAATTAATGACCAAATGTTAACTAGCGATTTTGCTAGACAATTAGGTGCTAAATATATTATTCGAGGATTACGAAATAATAACGATTTAAAATATGAAATGGAATTAGCGTTTGCTAATAAACAATTAAATAAAGATCTTGAAACAATTTTTTTTATTGCTGATTATGGTTTGAATGAAATTTCTTCAACTTTTTTAAACCAAATTAAGCAATTAAAAAAATAAAAAAAATATTGAGTTTCAATATTTTTTTATTTTGTCTTTTATTTTCCCAATAAATTAAACATATTTTGTTTATAAATCTCAACTCCGGGTTGATCAAATGGATTTATCTCTAACAAATAAGCTGACATTGCACAAGCTTTCATAAATCAATATGATAAATAACCAAACATTTTATCATCCATTGTTGCAAATTCTAAAACAATATTTGGCACATGGCCAACTTTCCTATGCGCAGCAACAACGCCTTGAACAGCAATGGTATTTACTTCATGTAATGTTTTTCCAGCGAGATAATTTAAACCATCAGTATCTACTTCTGCTTTTGACAGTTTAAGATCAATTTGTGCTTTTTTAATTGCAATAACTGTTTCAAATAAAATATTTTTTGTCCCTTCTTGAATGAATTGACCAAGAGAATGTAAATCTGTTGAAAAAACACATGATAACGGTAGTAAACCCTTTGAATTTTTTCCTTCTGATTCTCCAAATAATTGTTTTCATCATTCGGTAATCATCTGCATTTGTAACTCATAAGTTACAAGCATTTCTGCTTTATATTTTTCCTCTTGATTTAAAATATAACGTCCAACAGCATATTTATAGGCATGATTAGTGAAATCATCAATTAAAGTGTCTTGATAAGCTTGTTGTGCTCCTTTAAAAACATTATCAATGTTAATACCACTTACTAGCATTGCAAAAACACCAACTGGCGTTAACACTGAATATCTTCCACCAATGTCATCTGGAATAATAAAGGTTTGATATCCTACTTTATCAGCTAATGCTTTTAGGACTCCTTTCTGCTTATCTGTAATGGCAACAATTAAGTTAGCTGCTTTTAGATTTCCTTCTTTTTTTTCTAAAAGCTCTTTACAAAGACGAAATGCAATTGCTGGTTCAGTTGTTGTTCCTGATTTAGACACAGCACAAATCCCAAATTTTTTGTCTTGAAGATATTTTAAAACTTGTGCTGTATAAGTTGAAGACATTGTATTTCCAATATAAATGATTTCTACTTTTTGTTGACTATATAACCCATTAATCATTTCAATTGCTGCTCGTGCGCCAAGATAACTCCCACCAATTCCAATTACTAATAAAACATCAATTTCACTAGCTAATTGCTTTGCTGTTTGTTTCATCTTTGCAAGCTCTGCTTGATCATAATTATTTGGTCATTCAACTCAACCAAGGAAATCATTTCATAATCCTGTCTTATTATGAATCATTTGGTGAATATCTTTAACTCGCCCTAAATATTTGTTAAAAACAGATTCGGCTAATGCATTAGTAAAATCTACTTTAATCATTTTAATAATATGCCTACTTTCTATCTAAAAAACCTTCCATTTGTAAAAAATTTAATTTATTTACTTGTTAGTGAATTAATTTTTTCACTTAACATTTGGAATCCTACTCCTGTTTCTTGAATTTGACTATTATTCTTTTTCAATAATTCAGGTCGACAATTTTTATAACTTAATTTCACTTGTTTCTTAACTGGATCATAGTCTAGTACCTCTACTTCAACACTGTCCCCAATATTAACAAATTCTTTGATATCTCTTACATAGTAGTCTGAAATCTCACTAATGTGGATTAATCCAGCAGCATTTTTTAATTCACAAAATGCACCAAACGGTGTAATGTTTGTAACTTTTGCAAGAACTTTGCTTCCTTTTACATACATAATTCGTCACATCCCCTTTTTTCTGAAACTGTACTAATTATACCGCCAGAACTATGAAAATCATTTTCTAAATAATAAAATATTTTACATAAATGCCTAGAATAAAAAAAGTATCGTTTATTATTTTAATAAATTAATTCGATACAATCCGTTATTTTCGTTACTATTTTCTTCTTGTTCTGTCTTTTCTTCTTTATATGAATCAGTGTAATGACAACTTGGATAATTAGTACAGGCTTTAAAGCGTTGACGTCTCTTATTAAATTTCAAAATAATTTCACCAACTCCACATTCTGGACAAGGACCAAATTTTGGACCAGTTTGATGAATATAACGACATTTAGGAAACCCTGAACATGCAATAAATTTACCATATTTTCCATACCGATATACTAAATCATTTCCACATCCTGGACATTCAATCCCCGCCTTCTCAACTCGAATTTCTTCCATTAATTCCATTGCTGCTTCAATGCGGGGCTCAAATCGTTCTCAAAATTTTTTTAATAATGGCTTTGGATCAGCATCACCATGTGCAATCACATCCAAATTTTCTTCAATTGTGGAAGTATACGTTTCATTAATAATATCACTAAAATATTCTTGTAATTTGTCACTTGTTAAAATCCCTTTATCAGTTGCTTTAATTGCTTTATTTTCTACAATAATATAGCCACGATCTTTTAATGTTCGCATAATTGGCGCATAAGTTGATGGGCGGCCAACCCCAATTTCCTCCAATGTTTTAATTAATTTAGCTTCAGAGTAACGACTTGGTGGTTTAGTAAAATGTTGAATTCCATATAACTCATTTAAATTAATAATTTGATTTGGTTTTAACATTGGTAATTTTGCAATTTCCTCATCACCTTCTAAAACATAACATTTTAAAAACCCATCAAATTGAATGGTACTTCCTGTCATTCGAAATTCATAATTATTATTATCTAAAATAATTGCTTTACTTAATAACTTTGCATTAGCCATTAAACTAGCTAGCGCACGATTATAAATAATCTTATATAAACGTAGTTGATCACGACTTAAATATTCTTTTGCCACTTCTGGTGTCATCGTTAAATTAGTTGGGCGAATCGCTTCATGGGCATCTTGCACATTTTTTTTATTTTTTGGTGGTGTTTTAACTTCGCCTAAATATTCTGTGCCATATTTAATTGTAATATAATCAAAAGCATCCTGAACAAACTTATCACTTAACCGAATTGAATCTGTCCGCGGATATGTTATAAACCCTGTAATATTATCTTTAACTTTAATTCCTTCATATAATTGTTGGGCAATTAATGATGTTTTATTTGAAGCAAAACCCATTTTACTACTTGCTTCTTGTAACATTGTTGAAGTCGTATGTGGATTTGGCGATTTTCGTTGTTTTTCACTTTCTTTTATTTGAACAACAACAAAATCTTTTTTTAAAGCTTTTTTAACTTTTAAAACATCTTCTTCTACTTTTAATTCAATTTTCTCATCCTTAAATTTTGTTAATTTAACGACTGCTTTTTTATATAATCCTTCAACAGTTCAATATTCTTCTGGCACAAAGTTTTGTCATTCTTTTTCTCGTTCAACAACTAACTTTAAAGCAACCGATTGTACTCGTCCTGCTGATTTTGACTTAATCTTTTTCTGTAATAATTTGCTTAAACGAAAACCAATAAAACGATCTAAAATTCGTCGTGTTTCTTGTGAATGAACTAAATTCATATCAAGGTCTGTTTGATGTTGAAATGCATCCAACACTGCCTCTTTTGTAATTTCATTAAAGCGAACACGGCGTGATTTCTCACCACAATTTAAGACTTCATTTAAATGATACGCAATTGCTTCTCCTTCTCGATCAGGGTCAGTCGCTAGAATAACCAAATCTGCTGCCTTGGCTTCTTGCTTTAATTTTTTAACAAGTTCTTTTTTTCCACGTTCCATTTTATAACTTGGTTCAAAAGTTTTAATATCTACTCCTAATCCATATTCACCCTTTGTTGATAAATTACGAATATGTCCTTCTGATGATAAAACTAAATAATTTTCGCCAAGATATTTTTCAACTGCTTTCGTTTTAGTTGGGGACTCCATTATTACCAGCGTCTGTGCCATGTTTTCTCTCCTTTTTTAAAACACATCAATAATTATTATACATAATATTTTAAAAAAATATTTTTAAATTTATTATTCTAAATTAAAATATTTTTTTTATTTTAGCAGTTATTGTATTTATTCCTTCAGCAACACTAGGAACAGTAAAATACAAAATAACAGTTATTGCAATTAATAATAAAATAACACCTAAAATACCCATAGTAATTCAAAAAGCTTTAACATTAAATTTTGATTTAACAACTACGCCAAATTCATTTTTTTTAATTTTTTTTGTCTTATTTTCTTTTGCACGATAAAAATTTTCAATTAATTGATCATATTGTTTTTCTGTCACACCAAACTGTGCCATTGCTTCAAAATGGTCCATTTTAAGATGACCATATTCATCAAATATTTTGGGATAAATTTCACTAGCTCGTTTTTCCCCTAATGATGTCTTAATTGTATAATCCTTATATGTCCAGAAAACTGGTTTTGTATCCTTTACTTTATCAATATCAACAAATTTTAATTCTTCATCTAAAACATTTGTTTCTATTATTTCTGGATTAGATTCCATTAAATCAAAATCTGGTGATTTGACACCTAAAAAATCATGAATATCTTCAGCAACAATATTATTAACATCATTATCATTTTTTGAAATATCATTGTCTTTTTTTTCGGGGGAATCTGCTTCTTCAAATTCTTCATCTTTAAAAAAGAAACTATGCGCATCATCTTCAGGATTAAAGTTATTAACTGAATCCTCTTCAAAATCAAGGAAATTAAACTTATCTTCTACATTATCTTCAGTTAAAGATGAACTTTTTTCTGGTTCAGAACTATCAATTATTGGCGAAACATTTTTTTCATTTAAAGCATCAGATTGGTCAGTTTTTTGCTTTAATAATGTTGAATCATTATTATCTGTTGGTAAATTCATAGGACCATCATTACTTGTATCATCATCTGCTGAATTAGGATTTGTTTCTTTATCTTTTTTTTCTCAAGCATTAACTAACTTTTGGTTTAGTGCTTCTGCTTCTTTCAAATGACGTAATGACGTATCTAATGTCTGTTTTAAGTTTTGATATTCATCAAAATTAGATTTTGGTCGACTACGATGACGCCCAATAAACTCATCTAAAATATCAGAAATATGCACTGCTCAATTATATTCTTCTTCAGCGCTTAATGGTGAAATTGGACGACGAAAATCATTATAATATAGTTCTGTTCCTAATGGAATGCGAGAATTATAAGGAGATAAATAATAATCTTCTCTAACCGGTTGATATTGAAAATTATCATTAATTCTAGCATTATTTGCTAAATTATTAAAATTTTGTCCAACATTATAAGGATTGTATTGATAGGGCTGTCCTAGGGGCAAACTTTGATTTGGTTGTGGACCTGACATTGGATATTGAATAATTGGAGAATATTGATACTGGGAAAATAATGGCGTATATGGTTGCTGTGGAATTAAATATTGAATTAATGGTGGTGTTCCACATCCATAAGAAGGAAAAATAGGATATTGATAATAATTAAAAAAATTCGGATGATGAATCCGACAATTATTGTGACAATTAATGTTATGACCCTTCTTACTATTTTGACACATATATTCACCCTACTTGTATTAATCACTTGTATTTAATTATATCATAAAATAATATTTTCTTCTATTAGCGTTATTATTAAGAACCTACCTTTTACCCTTACAAAATAAATTAGATTAAAATAACTTTTAATAAAAATAATTGAAGAAAACTTCAATTATTCTTATTTTAAAAAACTTTTATACTTTGACAAGTTAATAATTAACAAATTGATAACACATCAACATATTCCAAGTTATGTGCTTCCGCAACTGGGGCAAAAACAAGTTTACCTTCAACTGTTTGAATTCCTTTTCGAATTAACGGATGTGTTTTACATAGTGTTTTAAAATCAGTATTAGCAATTGCTAGAGCATATTGAATTGTTGCATTTGTTAAAGCAATTGTACTTGTTCTTGGTACTGCGCCTGGCATATTTGCTACTGAATAATGGATAACATCATGCATAATGAAAGTTGGATTATCATGGGTTGTTGCCTTAGTAATTGTTTCAACACTACCACCTTGGTCAATAGCAACATCAATAATAATACTATTTTTTTCATTTTTTTAACCATTTCTTCAGTTACTAGTTTTGGTGCTGATACTCCTGGGATTAAAACCGTTGAAATAACAACATCACTAGCTAAAACTGATTTTCAATATTAGCATGGTTAGATTTTAAAATATGGACTTGTTTAGCAAACAAGTGATACAATTGTCGAATTCTATTTTCATTAAACTCAATTAATGTAACATCACAGCCCACAGCCAATGCTTGTTGCCATATTCGCGGCAGCTGTTCCAGCAACACCACCACCAATAACAGTAACCTTCGCTCGTTCTCTTCCAGGTGTACAATTCATTAATAAACCACTACCACCAGTTGTTTTAAACATAAAATACATTGCATTAGCAACTGCTAATCTTCCTGCAACTTCACTCATTGGTCTTAACAATGGTAATGAATTATCTTCAAGTTGAATTGTTTCATAAGCAATTGCCGTTACTTTTGCATCAAGTAATGCTTTAGTTAATGCTTTATCTGAAGCCAAATGAAAGTATGTAAAAATAATTTGTCCTTCATAAAAAATTTATATTCACTTTCTAATGGTTCTTTCACCTTAATAATCATTTCCTTTGTCCAAATTTCAGCCGGATTATCTAAAATAATAGCTCCTGCTTTTTTATAATCATCAGTAAAACCGCTTCCAAGACCAGCATTTTTTTCAACATAAACTTCATACTTATGTTTTACTAGTTCAATCACACCACTTGGTGTTACCCCAACACGATTTTCTTGTGCTTTAATTTCTTTTGGAATTCCTATTTTCATGTCTTTGTTTCCTTTCCTAAAGACTTATTAAGTAAATCATTATAAAATTGTCGTTTGTCATAATATGCTAGTAAATAATCATCAAGTTGATTAACTAATTTTTCATTTCATTGATCATAGCTTTCCGGTGAAAATATTATTTTTCTTGTCGTTAAATTATTAGCATTTGGTTTTTTTCTAATTTTTAAATAAGATAATAATAGCATAATAGCTACATAAAAAACGACAATAACTGCTAATCATTTTAAATAATTAGTAAAAACATCGGGCTTAACATCTAACCCAACTTCAATACCAACAAAAACTGTTAAAAAAGCTAATACTACGCCAAGAGCCCCCCCTAGCATTAAACCAAATCCTGTTTTTGGCTGATATTTATTATTTTTATAATAAGAATATGCTGCAACTGGAAAAGCTGATCCTGACGCTAATGTCATAATTGGAAATGCAACTTTAATATCCATTCCTAATAATGCAATTGTTGCTAACGCGGGAGCATATAACCCTATTCCGAATGCTTGCAATCCACCATAAACCATAAATAAAATAAAGGCAAGTCCTAATTGTCATCCTTCCAAACCAGTTTTATTTCCACTTGGTAAAACATTTAATTGTGTTAAAATCATTAGGATTGCAACAATTGCTAACACAATGGCCATTGTTAAACTAATATGTTTGGCACTAATTCTTTTTGTTAATTTGGCACCAACAAAACTACCTAAAATTGCTCCAACAACCAATAATACTAATGTTAAAACCTCAACATTAATTGCAGCAACAAAGATGGTTCCAGCAATTAAGTTTGGTATTCCTAACCCAATGTTTATTGTTCCTGGTAATAATGCATCATTTTTAACAATCTTTGTTGCTTTTAATCCTGCCGTTGCAACAGCAAAACTACCAACTCCAATTGTATCTAAAAATGAACCAACAAAACCAATTGCGGTTATCTTAAAAATATTTTTTTCACGATCCATATAAGTCTTTTTAACAACTTTTAACATTAAAATAAAATAACCAATAATAACTATTAAGGTTATTAAAACAATAATAAAAGCAATTAAATATTCTTTTTTTGTTAAATCAAAACTTTCATTTCTTGTTTTTGGAAAGTAAAGTAAGTAATTAATTAATAATGTTCCAATAATTAATAGTGGTAAACTAATAACACTTATTAAAACTAAAGTTTTAGTACTAATTGGTTTTCTGGTTTTAAGCTTTTCCTCTTTTAAAGCTTCTAAGATTGTTGCTTGTTCTAAACTTGCTTTTTTCTTTAAATCTTTGATTTCACTATTTAATTTTATAAGTTCTGCTGCAACTTCAATTTTATGTGCTTTTTTAAAAGCAATATTTTTTTCAAATGTAAACATACATAAATCAGCCATTTT
>NZ_PUUH01000027.1:0-2957 GCF_002968355.1 Spiroplasma sp. ChiS
ATGAAAATATTATAAAAAATGATTATATAATTCCTTTAAAAAATCCTAAAAATCATATAGATATTTTAAAAAAAATATATAACAAAAGTAAACCATTAGCAGAATTGTACAATAAAAAAATAATTAGAACTGGAACAATGTTACTAAATATGGAAAATGAATTTGTAAATAAAAAATGCCATGGAGATTCTTATGTCTATTATAAAGGATCAAAATCTTTACCAAGATCTTTTGAATTAAATGAAATTGGTCTTTTCTTTACATATGATAAAGAAAAACAAAATAAGATAAACGATTCTATAAAACATGAATTAACATTAAAAGGAATAAAAAATAAAAAAAGAATTGGTTTTGGTGAAAAAGAAATATATGATAATCCAAAAATTTTTATTAGACAATCAGCAAATAATTTAATTGCAGCTTTTGATGATAAAAAAAGTTCTTGTGATAATAGTTTATATATAATTTCTTTCAAAAGTAATTTTATTAATGCTACCCGTGAATTAAAATTTCTTGTAGGTTATCTAAACTCAGAAATTGCCAATTACTATGCCCGACTAAAAATTATTAAATTAATTCATGGCAAACAACCTCAAATGCGAATA
Source organism: Spiroplasma sp. ChiS (assembly GCF_002968355.1). Lineage (NCBI taxonomy): Bacteria > Bacillati > Mycoplasmatota > Mollicutes > Entomoplasmatales > Spiroplasmataceae > Spiroplasma > Spiroplasma sp. ChiS. Next base: position 606 of record NZ_PUUH01000027.1, read on the forward strand.
TCTGATTTTATAAACATTCCAATTTGTTATGATGAAAATATTAAAAATAAAATAATAGATATGGTAGATATAATAATTAAAAGTCCTACAAAGAAAAATGAAATTATAAATGATATTAATATTTTACTTTACGAATTTTATGAACTTAATAATGAAAAAGAAATTACTCAAATTCGTTCGCTTTAAATAAAATAATTCTTAGTTTTCATTTAATTTGTTTAAAATGTTGTTTTCTAATGCTTCATTTTTTTCTATAATTTCTAATTTTATTTGACTTAAGGATTTTAAAAATTTATTAGACTTATCAATTGATCTTTTGTGTGATTCCTCTAGTTTTTGAAAAAATAAATTGATAAATTCTTCTCTTGTTCTATACTCTGAAACACTATTTGCGTTAACTTGCAATTGTCCTGTAGGTGTTCGACGAAATGTTTTTTCAATATCTTTCAAAAAATATTGTTTAGTAAATTTACCATTATTTGAAACAAACTCAACATTACCATCATTATTATTTTTATAATATACATAAACATAAAGAATATAAAAATTTCCTTGTTCAATAAAAGAAATTACTTTATTAGCTGCACCTATATCAGGATTACTATCTAAAGAACGCTCATTAATTGCTTTAAAATCAATTCATATTAATTCAGTTATTCCTTTATATTTAAAATTAAATTTTACATCAAAACTTGACTTTGTATTTTCTTTAGGTGCTCCTATAACATTTATTATATTAACATTAGATTTACTATATTCTATAAATTTATCTTCTAAAAAATCACTAATTTGTGCTCCCAATCTTCCTTTGCCAATAATATTTGGTTTTTTATTGTCATTAATAATTTTATTAATTATTTCATCAACTGAAATACTTATTTTTTCTTCAAATTCTCTTATATTCATAAAATCAATCTCCTAAATTAAGGATGTAGAAACCACACACATTTTGTATTTTTGGTTTTTACAGTTTTGAACCAAAAATTTTTATAATATTTTTAATTAAGGAGTTGAAATTATGCAAACAAAGCAATATTTTATTTTGCAGTTGCTAGTGAAAAAGTATGGTAAAGATATTGTTATTAATACTGTTAATAAGATTGCAAAAGATATTGAAATTAAAAAGTAAAAGAATAAATTATTCCGCGTAATTTATTAGAGGATAATTTATTCAATAGTGTTTTTAATGGAGCGAAGCGACAACGAGCGTAGCGAGTTTGCAAATTTCAATTTTTTAGTTTTTAGAGAGGAGATGTAATATGCCAACTTGATTAACGACAATATTTAGTGTTGTTATTATATTAAGGATTTTTGCTTGAATTGGTTTATCAATTTATCAAAAAATTAAACAAATTCGAGGAAAGAAAAAAAGAAAAAAAGAAATTGAAAGAAAGGAGAGTAATAAATAATGTTAGGTATGTATTTAACAACAGCGTTTAATTTTTTAACAGCACCTACACCTAAAACTATGACTGAGGGTATGACTGGTATTTTAACGGGTTTGACTAGTGCATTATGAAAAGTTAAAGAAGGTATAACAAATATTTTACCTGAGATAATGGTTTTCTTAGGTGAAGCGTGAATTATATTAATTCCATTTGCTATATTTTGTATTATTAAAATTTTAAACTTTTTCCGTGTTATGGTTAAAGGATTTTAATATTTATTATAATCGATTATATATCTTAGCTAAGGCACACTTCATTTGGTTATTTTTAGTAGGATTTAATAGAAATAAGAATATTAATAACAGTTTTGAACCAAAAATTTTTATAATATTTTTTATAAATATACCTACTTTCTTTTAAAAATTTGTAGGCAGTATATAGTGTAAAAATATCAACTTAATTATATTTAAGGTATTATTATGGTTTTTTCTCTGTATAAAAATATTTATAAATTTGTTAATTTATTAAAAATTCAAATAATAAATTTAAAAGTTATTATTAAAATTATTATTAGTGAAATAATTGTTTTAATTGGTGATACCATTCATGATAATCAAAAAATAGATGGTATCACATTTGTAAAAAATGAATTTATTAAATAGAAAAATGAATTTATTATTTCTTCGATATTTTATTTCTTCTTTCTATTTAAAATAATTTATACAGAGAGAAAACCAAAATAATATCAACTTAATTATAAACTTGTGATTTTATATTTTAATAACTATTGTTAAAAATTAAATAGTATTTTTTCAGTGTGCCAATTTTTATTATTTTTATATTTAACAATGTTTATTAACATTGTTTATTAAACATTAAATAAACAATATATTAGCATTATGTATAACATTGTTAATAATCAGTGTTTATTACAATTAAAAAACATTATATAAACATTATTTAT
>NZ_PUUH01000028.1:0-2934 GCF_002968355.1 Spiroplasma sp. ChiS
GTTTATTAACATTGTTTATTAAACATTAAATAAACAATATATTAGCATTATGTATAACATTGTTAATAATCAGTGTTTATTGCAATAAATAAACATTATATAAACATTATTTATAACATTGTTTATTAAACAAATATTTAGTTAGGAGACTATATTATGGATATGAAATTTAAAACAATTAAGGAATATAAAAAATTAAAAAAATGATATATTTTAGTTAATTTTTTTGCTTGATTTTTATATATTTTTCTTTTTATAAGTTCAGTTGTGTTAGTTTATGTTTTTATTTTAAATATAAATAATAACAATAAAGAAATTTTTATTTTGGCATTAGTTTTATGGTTTGTTTCTGTAATTTTGGCAATTGTACCAACTTTTTTGGAACATATAGATTTAAATAAAGGATTTAAAAAACAATTAAAGAAAGAAGTTGATAAAATTGAGTAATTTTGTTAAGAAAAATCAGAATGTAGAAAATTATTTTATTAGTAAGGAATTTATCCCTTTTACAACAGAAAAAGCAAGTTTTATTAATTTACCTAATCATAATCGTCATATTGGTTTTTGATTGAGTAATAAGTTTATTTATCCGAGTGAAAAACATTTGGAACAAGTAGCAATCGGTTTGATTTATGATAATTCTTACCCTATTGTAAAATATGATGAAAATTTAAAGCGAAATATTTGAAAATATTTAACTGGAACAGAATTAATCAATTTATATAATCAATATAAACAAAATTATTTTACTAAAATGAAAAAATCTTTATTTTTAAGTGAACCTAAAAAAGTAAAAGCAAATAATAACAATAATAATTTAACAAATTGAAGTGTTGAAAAAGAAGAACAATTAATTCGTGATTTGGAGGAATTATAAAATGGAAGTTAAATCAATAAAAGAAGAACAAAGAGAAGATAGAATAAAGTACGAAAAAAATAAAGGTTATAAATTATGTGATAATGGTTACACCATTCATATACAAAAATATTTCATCAAATAAAATTAAACTATCATTTGGTGGTATCTTATAATTTTTATTTTTAAAATCTAAATGGTTTAAACCTAAAACCCCAATTTTTTCATCATTAATAAAATAATTAGAATAAACATTATCAAATTTAGCAATTTGTGATAAATAAGTCATCAATAAAGTTTTACCAGTACCCAAAGCACCATTAATAATTGATATTGGACTACTTTTAACAATTTTAATTAATTTCCGTGTTTGAAAAAGATTACTAAAAAAAGACCAAAAAAAGATAACATCAAAAATTACTAAAAAAATAAAAAGGATAATATCTATAACTTATGTAGAACTAAAATATATAAACTGTAAATTAAAACAAACAATAAAAAGATAAAACAAAATATTTGCAATAAATCAATTTACATATCAATAAGAAACCTTAATATTTTTTTATCTTCGAAATAAATTAAAATAATTTTTAAACATATATCTACACCACCAATCTAATTGTTTTATATAAAATAAATATTGATAATCAAATTAAGAAAAATACTATTAATCAAACACCTATCATAATCACTGCATAAGTAATACTATCAATAGAACTACCAACAAAGTTATCAATTTCAGCTTTCGGAATAAAATAAAAAATCTGCAAAAGTCCTTGATATACTCGTTGCAAAAAAATATTTCAGTCCATTATTTTATCCACCTAAAAATACAACTTAAAATTAAAAATAACATACCAAAAACAAGTATTAAAAATACAACAAATATAACAATATCTAAAATAACAAGATGATTAACTCCGAAAATAATTGTCATAAATTCATAATATAAATCTCATACACTTTGCATTTTTCTTATTCCTTTCCTAAATGTTAACTACTAAAATCAAGGTTAGAGTTTATTATTAAATATTAAACTCCGTGAATTAATTTTCTGATTGTTTCAATTCCCAAAACCACAAACATTAAAATTAACGGAATAATTAATAACATATGTGACCCTAAAAAAGCAATAAATCAGTTAGTAAAAGCAATCGCTCAATTAGCAAGAATAGCAGCAAAATCTGCTATTTGCTTAATAACATCAGCATCGCCCGTTAATAAATTTAAATTCATTAATAACACCTCATTTAAAATACTTTCTATTAATAATAAAACCTTCGCATACTCTAACCTTGATTTTAGTAATTAACATTAAAAACTAAAATCAATTTTTATACTTGCGAAGGTATTTGATTGATATTAACTTATTCAACAGACTTATCTGCTTTTTTAATTTTTCGTTTTCCCCATTCTTTAAATTCTACTTTTTTAGAACAATGCGGACAAATTAAATACTTATTTTTAAATCTAAATATTGTATTAACTGTTAAAAATAACAATAACATAAACATTGTAATTACAAGAATAACTGTTGCAAAAACGGTCATTAATTATCACCTTTACTTTCTATATTTAACATATAATTTTTTACTTGTTCCACTAATAATTTAAAATGTTGTTCTTCCATAACACCAATATCAATAACATTATGATTAAGATACAATTTAATTACTTTTCTTAACATAAATAATGGTATTTTAGTAGGTAAACATTGATGAATAACATTCACTAAATATTCTAATCGTTTTTTATACAATTTAGTTTGTTTTTTCATTGTCTAACCTAGAATAATATTGATTAATTAAAACAACATTTTCATTAACACAATTTCAACAATAACGAGACCCATTTTCTCAAACAGTATTATCAACACAAACCATACATAACTGTTGTTTCATAACTATTTATTTCACAAAATAGTATCATCAATACCAATATTATTATTTTGATTTTGATGTTGATTACTATTTAACTGTTCTTGTTTTTCATTAGAATATTTATTAATAAAATCTTGTTCGGTTTCATAAGGTAATATTTTTGATATTTTACCGTTAAAACCAATTTCTACATTATAG
>NZ_PUUH01000029.1:0-2928 GCF_002968355.1 Spiroplasma sp. ChiS
ATTGTGACAACAGCTGCTATTGGTTTGCGAGCATTTGGGCACTGAGTACTAATTGATAAATATTAATTTAATAATAAGGAGAATAAAAAATGAGTGAAACTATTTTAGAAATTATTGTTTTGGTTATATCACTTTTTACTGGTGGAACAACCGGCATAACAGCAACTATTTTGAGTAAAAAACAACAAAAAATTAGAGATGAAAATAAAGAATTAAAAGAAAAAATAAACGATATTAAAATTGAAATTAATAATATTAATACGAAATTAGATGTTATTACAATTATAAATAATAAATTGGCTAATAACAACAAAATAAATATCAGACAAAAAAACAAGGATGGTAATAAAAATGAAAAAGAAAAAGACTAAGTTATTTTTTCTACGATTAGCATATTGAATAGTTCACGGTTTAACATTGGGATTGCCAATTTTATTCACTGAAATTAATAAACTAATGCTAAAATTAAAAGAAAAAATTAATAATGAATGTATTTTGTTAGATGAAAATAAAGAAAATAATATCAACAAAATAATTAAAAAAGATGATGAAAAAGAAAATTAAATAAATTAAAAAAGCAATTTAGTAAAAATTGCTTTTTTATTCACTATTAACTTTTACATTACCATCATTATTAAGAACTAAATCAGGTAAATTTTCTTCTCCGCCATTTCAACGATAAACTGATTTAAAATATTTAGGATTAAAGCTTCATGCAAAATAACGAGGCATTCCGTTATTATCAACTAAACCAATATCTTTTCAATATCCTTGTCCTGCTTTTCCGGTTTGTAATAATTGAAGTTCATAATTATTATATTTATCAAGTATTTTATTTTGTTCATACTTATCATTTTTAAATTTAACAATTTTTCATTCTTCACTTTTATCCCCGCGTCATACTACATAATATCATTTATTATCAACTTGATTAAAAGGTTGTTCTTGAGGGCAAATTCATTCTAAGTTTTCTTTTATTTCTTGGCAATTTGTGTATATTTGGTTTTCTTGTTTTAGTTGTTGTAATTCTTCTTCGTTATATTGTGGTGTATTACAAGCAACTAGACTTGTTGTGTTTGTTCCTAATAATGTAATTGCTCCTAAAAAACTTAATCATTTTTTCATAAAAAACTACTCCTTTCTTGATATTTTATTTATATAAAAATTATATAATGAATATAAATATATACAAAGAATAATGATAAAAATTTATTTTTTTGATAATATATTAACAATTATCAAACAACAATTTTAATTTTAAGAAAGGAAATAAAATATGGCTCAAAATAAACCATCATTGAGTTTAAAAATAGACAAATATTTACAACTTTATAAAAAAAGTTATATATTATCAGTTAAGGGGCTAGCTCTTTTAGAAATACTAGAAAAATTAAAAGAAGAGGCAAAAAAAGAATATGAAGAATTTATTGATATAGCTGCCAAATTTATAAACTTATTTTGAGAAGAAGATAAAATAAAAAAAGAAATTAATTTTGATTCTCTAAGTAAAAATAAAATTAATAAAATTAATAGAATTTATAAAGAATTAAAAGAAGACAAAGAACTTTTTTTCAATATTATTGTAAATATTTTTGCCACAGTCGTTAAAGAAGAAAATATAATAATTTTTGAATTTAAAGGTTTAAATAATAAAGTTGTATTCGATTATATTCAAAAAAATTAATCAAGATTAAAAATCTTGTTTTTTTATTTTAAATTAAGATATAATGTTTTTGTTATCAAAAAAGTATCAAAATTGTATTAAATAATATTAAAAAAATTAAATATTGAAAAAACAAGTTAAAAATAACTTGCTTTTTTTAGGTGTTTATTTTAATGTGTGTGATGATTTATTTTTAAATCAAGAAAGGAAACAACTTTAAAATGGATATTAATAATATTATTAATGGGGAAAACTTTTTTAATAAAACATATGAAGATTTGAATAGATATGCTGTTGGAGAAATTGCATATAGGTTAGTTTATTTTACAATTAAAAAAAGACTTTTTCAAGTCTTTATTTTTTGTAAAACAAGTTTTAAGAGAAATAAATTTGAAACTTGTTACATTCTAATTGTATAACTTTAAAAATAATTGTCAATAGTTTTTTAAAAATAGCGTATAAATAATTTTAAAAAGATTGGGGATACATATATGAAAGATTATACACATGTAAAATTTGATGAACGAAAATTTTTTAAGGATTTATTTTTATCTGATAGTTGTAAAAAGAAAAATGGTACACTTAATTTATCTGAAATTGCAAGACAAATAGGAAGAGATATTAATACTGTTAAAAGAGAAATTAAGCGATTTAAAAATATAGAAGATTATGATGCTCGTAAAGCACATGAAGATTATTATAAAAAGCGTAAAAAATGTATTAAAAAATTACCTACATTTACAGAAGAACAACAAGAATTTTTAAATTTAAGATTTAATATTTTGGGTGATTCACCAGCAGAAATTATTCAACGATTTTTAATAAAGTTTGGGATTAAATTTCCCGTTTGTGTAAAAACATTGTATAAATGAATTTATTTAGGTCTTTTGGGTTTGTTAAAGAAAAATTTATTAAATGGTGGTAGAAGAAATAGAACAAAGAAAAGACCTGATAATCGTGGAAAATTAGATGAAAGATTTAGGTCAATTTGAGATATTGAAAATAAAGTTTCTAATGTTGGTTGATTAGAAATGGATACTGTTGTTGGAAAAGATCATTTATCTAGTTGTTTAGTATTAGTTGAGCAATCAAGTAAAAAATATTTTGCAATGAAATTAGAAGAACATACTGCTAATGAAGTTTTAGAAAAACTTGAAGAATTAGTTAGAATTAATGGTTTAGTTGGAAAAATTAAAGGAATAATAACAGATCGCGGAAAAGAATTTAGTAAATTTGAAGAGATGGAAAAGATTACTGGTTCTAAT